>JASJAN010000009.1 GCA_030066985.1 Desulfobacterales bacterium | reverse complement strand
AGTTCCTCATCATCGCCGTCTTCATCTAAAAAATCATCACTGGTCATCGTGCCGGTGACGCGGTAGTTGCCTTCGCCTAGGCCGGTTTCCAGCCGATAGGCCAGCTGCGCGGCATAATATTGAAAATTGTTGCCGTCATCGTTTTCACCCACGTCCATGATCAAGCCTCTGGCGCTGAAATTGCCCCAGGCCCAATCGACCACACCGCCGATATCGTAGGACACAAAATTGCCCACCACCGCGTTGACAAACACCTCATTTTGAAACTGGCCGTATTCATCGTTGGCAAAGGCGTTTTCATCCACGTAATCGGTGGCATCGATGATGCCGCCGGAAAATCCCAGGTTGTGGGTCTCGCTGAACTCGAAGGTGTGGCTGGCCCAGGCGGTCAACAGATAATCGCGGCTGCGCCCGTTGATATCCTCAACGTCATCTTCCAAATCGGCGGCCCAGGTGGCCAGCTGAAAAGGGGATTTAACGTTCAGCCCGTTGTTGGCCGAAAAACCGAACTTGGTAAACAACTCGCCGTTGTCATAGGGCCGAAAGCTCATTTCCGGCTGAAAGGCCACTGAGGCTTTGGGACCGTCGTCAACGTCTTCTCCATCGGCGTCTTCATCGCCCTGCAGAAACTGCCAGTTGCCGGCCAAAACACCGCCGACAGAAAATTGGTCGGTCACGTCGTAGCCGAAGGCATTGGGTTGGAAAATAAGCAGCGCTGATAAAACAGTTAAACATAAATAAAATCCTAATTTGTTAGCAAACATGTAGTTCTCCTCCCTGTTTTAGAATGCGAATTTATATCGCGTCCGGATAGAAATAAATTCCCTACTAAAAACCACAGAATTCACATTATTGTAAGGGTTTCAGACACCTCCTTTCAGTTTGACGATTTCTCATTAAATTTCCAATGATAATCAATTTAGGGATAGCGAACGTAGGGCACACGGTACATCACCTGCACATCCCGTGAACGAATATCCTGCATTTCGTAGCGCTCGATGATGCCATCTTTGAGCGGGATGAAATCGCCTGAATGATCTTTGAGCACGGTGAATAGATCGGCCAGAGGAATTTCGTGTTCGAATATGTTAAAGGGGTAGCTGTCCACAGGGATTGTTGCGGTTAACCCAAAATAGTGAATCCGCTCCCCATTCCGCTTTTGCGTAAAACCGGTGTCCGAAGGCAGATACAGTACACGGCTGTTATTCATTTTCATTGATGGTGTGCCAGCGTGGTCTTTTTTCCTTATTCCGTTGTGATCGGAATTGGGCCTGTTTTTCATTTTTCCCTCACCGTCTTTTCCGGTTTCTTTTGTTCAGAGAAAATTTTAGGCCTCATGCCTGTAAGTTGATTGGACAAAGAAGGGAAACCCCTGCCAAGATTGTCCCTTCCTTGCCCGCAATGGGTGCCTTTTTTGCGCATTAACCGGTATTCAATTTGCAAATAAAAAAGCCCTTCAAGCGACAATGCTTGAAGGGCTGCACCCAGTTTTCTTAACCCTTTTTATATGATGCGCTATCCCTGTCTTCCGCAGGTCGATGGCAATTCAACAAGGCAGGTCTTCTGGCTCTCGGATCAGTCTACTATCTGCGCCTTCCCGTCTGGTTTCAACCAGACAGTGGCTGAATGCAGAATTCGTCCCCGATTACAGCGGCGGGACCACTCCCGATTTTAACGGGATTCCCTATTAAGCAAATGCACCTTGGGTGTTTTATAATTGAGGTGACGAGTGGTTGTCAATAGAATTATCTTATGAGGTAGAAATGGGTTGGTGAGATTTGATAGCTTTAAAAGCGGTTCAGACTAAAAATCTTTTTTTTCAGTTTTTTCGAGAATTTTGTTCAAGGTTGAATTGATGCTCAGCAACAGCCGCTTGATATCGTTTAACTGTTGCATCATGGAAGCATTGCCAGTGGGATTATTGGCTATACTAGCAGCGCGAGATCCGATTTTACGGGAAATGTCGTCCAGGCGGATACCCAGGGTGACAATAAAATAAAGTAACAGAATGAAGCCAAAGGTTTCCTCCCGCCAGTACAAAAACCGCCAGCCCAGGTATACAATGACCAAAAAAACCGCAGTGGTTAAAAAATACGGATGATCAACAATCCATTTTTTTATTTTTCCAACCATCGTTTTCTTTACGATTCATTTTCTTTCTGGCTTCGATTTATAAAAAGCACCGATATCACTTGCTGAGGTTGCGTTACAGCATAAGTGGCAAAAAATCACCAGCAAATAATCGCTTTTTTATAAAATACTTTGCGTCTTTGCGCGA
The DNA here is from genome assembly GCA_030066985.1 of Desulfobacterales bacterium. Taxonomy (NCBI): domain Bacteria; kingdom Pseudomonadati; phylum Thermodesulfobacteriota; class Desulfobacteria; order Desulfobacterales; species Desulfobacterales bacterium. Next base: position 86,317 of record JASJAN010000009.1, on the reverse strand, counting down.
GATAATTTCCAGCCTAAACCACCCTACTCGCCTAAATTTTCAAGAGAATTCAGTATCTAAGACTTTTTTGACTCCTCTTCTCTCAAAACCCGCCGCAGGACCTTGCCCACATTGGAAACCGGCAGGTTTTGGCGAAATTCCACTTGTTTGGGCCGCTTGTAGCCGGCCATCTTTTCTTTACTGAAAGCCAGGATTTCATCTTCGGTGGCTGTTTGACCCGGTTTTAATTGAATATAGGCTTTAACCGTCTCCCCGCTCGTTTCATCCGGCGCGCCGATCACCGCGGCCAATTCCACTTTGGGATGCTGAAACAAAACATCTTCAACATCGCGGGGGTAGACGTTAAATCCGCCAACGATAATTAAATCTTTTTTGCGGTCGGTCACCAGGATATAGCCATCTTCGTCAATATGACCGATGTCGCCGGTTAAAAAATAGCGCTTGCCGTCAATTTCACGAAAGACTTTTTTGGTTTCTTCGGTCCTATTCCAATAGCCCTGCATGACCTGGGGACCGCAGATGGCGATTTCACCATCCTCGCCCTGCGGCAACTCCTGTGTTGCCGTGTCAATATCCAAAATTTTGATGTCGGTGCTGGGCATCGGAAAGCCGATGGAACCGATTTTACGGCCCTCTTTGTTGGTGGGGTTGGCGGTGGCCACCGGAGCTGTTTCACTCAAACCGTACCCTTCAAAAATAATGGCCCCAGTTTTTTCCTCAAACTGTTTGCAGACCTCCGGCGGCAGCGGCGCCCCGCCGGAGAAGCAGCCGACAAATGAGGATAGATCATATTTTTCAAGCAGGGTATGATTGGTAAATGCCACAAAGACCGTTGGAACCGCCGGCATGATGGTCGGTTTGTATTTCTGTACGGCTTTGAGAACCTCCGTAAAAGGCGGTTTGCCGGCCCGGGGATCCGGCACGCATATCAGCGCACCGCCAATGTAGCAGGCATACAACATGGCAACCGTCAGGCCAAAAACATGATACCACGGCAACACGCCCAGAACCGTATGGAAGCCGCCGTGCCGAACCTTTTCAGGCGTCTTCCCCGGTTCGTGCACAAAGCGGGCCCATTCATCCAGGGCCATCAGATTGGAGGTAAAGTTGGTATGCACCAGAGCGGCGCCTTTGGGAACGCCGGTGGTCCCCCCGGTGTAGATGATCAGAGCCAGATCCTCGGCGGGATTAATGTCAATGGCCGGTGGCTGCGGTTGGGCGCCGGCAACCACATCATCAAAAAAAAGATGGCCACTCTGGTAATTTCCGGCCTTGGGAATTTTTCCCAAAAGCCCGCCGATCAGTGCTTTAATGGGCGGCAGGTATGATTTAACCCCGCATAATACCACCGTTTCCACCTCGGTGCCCTCAATGGCTTCAACGGTGGTCGGATAAAACCGGGGGTGATCCATGCAAAAGACCACCTTTGCACCGGCATCCTTTAGCTGATAATTTAGCTCATTGGCGGCATACAGGGGATTGCAGGTGACACAGACAGCGCCGGCCTTTAAGATCCCGAAGAATATGGCCGGGTAATGGGGCAAATTAGGCAGGAAAATGGCCACGCGGTCGCCTTTTTGGATACCGCGAGAGGTCAAAAAATGGGCGATGCGATCGGCCGTGTCTTGGACCTGGGCAAAGGTACGGGTGGCGTCATTGAAAATCGTGTATACCTGATCCGGGTATTTGTCGGCAGATTCATCTAAAACAGAAAACAGAGGTTTTTCGTATCCTGAAATTTCATGCGGGACGCCCTCCGGCCAGTTGGGTGCCGGCCAAGTTGAGGCTGTCATGGGAACCTCCTTCAAACTGAATTTTAAATAAAAATTAATGAGAAGTAGTGATGTTATCTTAATAGTAACAAACTATTCAAATCCACAAATTGATGAATATTGCAAATCAATCTTAACTTCGCATTAATTTTCATGCAAGATTTAGATTACAGATATGAGGAGAACTCCGTTTGAATCACTTCATAAAGCTCTTCTCCGATGGCCAGGCCCAGATCAATGAATTGCGGCCCATATTTTTGGCCGGTGGTCGTTCTGAAGGTGGTTTTAATACTCCTGATTTTTTCCATACCCTGGGGGTAGCCTTCCATAAATTTGGTTAGCGGTGGATTAAAATAAGAGACCATGTCCCAGAGGGTGTCGTGAAAATTATCCGGACCCCAGCGAAATTTGTCCGCGTCATACAAACAGTTTGAAAGCAGCTCGCCTTCGGGTGAGGTGGCATCTATCGGCTCTTTAAAGGCCTCATGATTTTGAATGGCAGCCGAGATTTTGTCGATCTCTTCAGTGGAATACGCATATTGTTTTAGCAGTTTCCTTGCATGTTCGGCGGCGTGGGTGGAATGATCCTTTTGCTTGCGTTTAACGTCATGCAGCAAGCCGGCGGTGTGGGCCAAACAGACCAGGCGTGAAAGCGGATCTTCATCAAATCCTTTTTGCCCGGCTTCGATGACCATTAAGGCGCCGGCATCATGCGAAACCTTGACGGCATGCATCAGGCCGTGTCCGAAATCATTTTCCAGGGTTCCGGCAAGAAATGCCAACAGTTTTTTGATATCACGGCTGCTATCAAAGTAACGCTTGGAGGCCTCATCAGCCTCAGAATGCTCATGATAAAAAACCGGAGTGGGATGACGCAAGATGATTTGGCGGGCGCGCTGACGAATTTGATGATAAATGGGTTGCATATATATGCGTATTCTTGGAGTGGTGGCGTATTGGAGTAGTGGAGCTGTTTTGATCTTGGATTTTGGATTGCGGATTTGGGATGGTAAGGAAATAATTCGTATCAGAATAGTCTGTTTTTTAAATCTAAAATCTAAAATCCAAATTATTATAGCTCCATTACTCCAGTTTTAGAAAACAAGGTTGCGAATGAAAAAAATGGGTGTTCAAAAGTAACGAATCGTTCAGATTATGGGACCCTATATTTCCGACAGTGAAAAGGGTCTACCGCACACCTTCCAGCGGCCATCTTCTCTGACCAGCGACAGGGTCTCATCAACATCATGCGATTCCATGAGAAAAAACAGTCGCCCAATTAGGGTAAAAACAGGATTAATGGATCTAAACCGCTCTCCGGTAATTCTGACCTCGGCATTATTTTCATCGACCATTTGGATTTCAGTGGCGACATGCGACAACTGGTTTTGCATGTAACTCTTAGAAAATCCCAGTAACCTGGCCCGGTCAGCTACTGAATTCAAATACGTATTCACAATATTGAGCTCTTCATCCTCCGCCATCTCACTGCACAGACGTTCCGACATCGAAGGGCCGTCCAACATGAAATAGGCTTGGGCGAAATCAACCGCTGCCGTTGCAGGGCTTTCTGTTTTACCAACAGCAATCAATAACCCCTGCAGAATAATAAAAACCACAACCACGAAGCCAATAATCGATAGATTTTTACCGCTTAGCATTGATTTAACCTCCATTAAAGAAAACCCTGAACCGCCGCTTGCGATTTGGGATGATCAACAATCAGATGGCGACAGATGTCAAGTGTGATTCTGGCTGTGAGCGCCATCTGCCAGGCATCAAAATGTGGACGTATCCCCCTAACATAAAACGGCTGCCGATGACAAGAATTTTTAAAGCCTCATCTGCCGTCACCTTGTACCGAAATCGTTTGGTTTGCCTCAGGCGTCACTTTCGGGTAATCTTATTTACTGGAGGTACTGTCAAGAATAGATTGATAATCAAAACAATAGCGCAGGCTGGCGAAACAAAAAGGATATGTTAATGAAAAACGGAGAAGAAACGGCCGTCGGCCACATTTTAAAGGCTGTCCTTTACTCATGGGACGGGTTTAAAATCGCATGGACCCAGGAAAAGGCGTTCCGGATTGAAACGGTGGTCATTGCGGTATTTCTGCCTATCGGCATCTGGATGGGTCAGACGATGGTGGAATGGGCGCTGCTGATCGGCTCCAGCATGCTGGTCCTGATTACCGAATTGCTAAATTCGGCAGTGGAAAATGTCGTCAACCGCATTAGCACGGATCATCACATTTTATCCAAGCAGGCAAAAGATCTGGGCTCAGCAGCGGCAGCCGTCAGCCAGCTGACAGCGGTTGTCATCTGGGGTCTGATTGCTTATGGGCGCTTCTTCAGTTGAGATTTATATTAAGATAAATCAGGCTGTTAATTAGCACCTCTGTATATTATAACGATACGCTAATTGAGCGCTTGTCGAGGTTGCCGCAGCTACACGGCAGATGCCGTTTCGCTATAGTGTACTATGCGGAACGGCATCTAACACAGTAGATGCGGTGAGATCGGCAAGCCCGAAGGGTTTCAAAATTTAAAACTATAAATCGACAGAATTCCTTGAAAAATTATTAGTCTGTTTTAAAAGTTGGAACGCTCAATTAGGGTCGTAAAATACACCGCTTAACATGCGGCGCAGCGACCGCTTTAAGCTGCTCAAGTTCCTGATCGCTATATTCATAATTAATTTCTTTAAAAAATTCAGGATGCAGCATTTCACTTTCGTGAAATCGCTGCAGCGCATAGAGGCGGGCGCCTTTAATCAGGCGACAGATGTTTTCGATGATTGGTTCGGTTACAATGGGTTTGACGCAGGTCGTCCTGAATTCATAGGCCACTGCTGAATCCATGATGATCTCGATGCTCGCAAGAATGGCGTTGACATTGCAGCTGGTTTGAATATAGGTGGCGTATTGGACTGGATCGGTCTTCAGATCCATGGCGATGTAATCCACCAGTCCATCTGCAATTAACCGCTCGATCACCTGTGGGCGGCTGCCGTTGGTATCCAGTTTCACCGGATATCCCATTTTTTTGATCTGGCGGCATAAATCATAAAGGTCTGTCTGCAAGGTCGGCTCACCGCCTGAAATAACAACGCCGTCTAAAAATCCCTTACGGGTTTCAATAAAACGCAATACGCTGCCCGGATCAAATTCAGACTCGCGTCGGGAGCAACCGCTGACCAAATCCGGATTATGACAATAAGGGCAGTCAAAGTTGCAGCCCGATAAAAATATGCCGCAGCTGAGCTTGCCGGGATAGTCAATCAGGGTATTCTTTAGTAAGCCACCTATAAACATCGTATTGATAATCCTTATGATAGTTATCAGGTTTGAGTCACCAGGTTCAAAGGTTCTGCGTTCAAAGGTTCAGAGGTTAAGTAATGAAAAAAGCTGTAGAATTAAAATTAAAAACAATCTGCAAACACTCTCCAACCCTGAACCCGGAACCTTGAACCTTTAAACCTAAGCAACTTTATACACCTTGCGGTCGCTGTATTCAGCCTGTTTGCCGTTATTCCATTGCTTTACGGGTCTCAAATATCCGACTACCCGGGAATAAACCTCCGTTTCCTGATCACACACCGAACATGCCGGCTGCTCGCCGTTGATATATCCGTGAGAGGGGCAGACACTAAAAGTTGGTGTCAAGGTAAAATACGGCAGTCGATAATTGTCCGTAACTTTTCTGATCAAATTTTTGATAGTTTCGATGTCACTGACATGTTCGCCCAGGAATATATGCAGAACTGTTCCGCCGGTATATTTGGCCTGGAGATGATCCTGCAATTCCAGGGTTTGAAATATGTCCTCACTGTAATTGACCGGCAGCTGGCTGGAGTTGGTATAATAAGGCGCCGCACCGTTGCGGAAGTCGTCCTCATTGGCGCAGACAATACCAGGAAACGCCTTTTTATCCAGCATGCACAGGCGGTAAGACGTGCCCTCGGCCGGTGTGGCCTCCAGATTGAAAATGTCGCCGGATTCTTCCTGTATTTGAGACATTAGATCGCGCAAATAATCCATCACTTCCAGAGAAAACTGCTGGCCTGCTTCGGCACTGATGTCTTCACCCAAAAAATTCAGACAGGCTTCATTCATTCCAATAATGCCGATGGTGGAGAAGTGATTTTTCCAGTACAGACCTGCGCCCTCTTTGATATGACGCAAATAAAACCGTGAGTACGGATACAGGTTTTTGTCGGTGAAAAGCTCCAAAACCTTACGTTTGATCGAGAGGCTTTCGGCGGCCAGTTGGACCTTTTCTTTAAGCATTTTGAAGAATTCACCTCGGCTCTGGCTGGCAAAACCGATTCGCGGGAGGTTGATTGTCACCACACCAATGGATCCGGTCAGGGGATTGGCACCAAAAAGCCCACCACCGCGTTTGAGCAACTCGCGGTTATCCAGCCGCAGTCGGCAGCACATAGAGCGGGCATCTTCAGGCGCCATATCGGAGTTTACAAAATTAGAAAAATAAGGGATCCCGTATTTCCCGGTCATTTTCCAGACCATATCCAGATTGGGGTTGTTCCAGTCAAAATCAGCCGTAATGTTGTAAGTGGGTATCGGAAATGTAAACACCCTCCCTTTGGCGTCGCCATCCATCATGACTTCGGCAAAAGCCTTGTTGATGAGGTCCATTTCAGGCTGAAATTCGCCATAGGTTTGGGCCTGTTCGATTCCGCCAATGATCACTGGTTGATCTTTTAAAAGCGGTGAAACATTCAAATCCAAGGTAATATTGGTAAAGGGCGTCTGGAACCCCACCCTGGTCGGAATATTGATGTTAAATATAAACTCCTGCAAGGCCTGCTTGACCTCGTCATAATCCAAACCGTCGTAGCGGACAAACGGTGCCAAAAGCGTGTCGAAATTGGAAATGGCCTGCGCACCGGCGGCTTCACCCTGTAAGGTATAGAAAAAATTTACAATCTGACCCAAGGCAGAGCGCAGATGCTTGGGCGGCGCACTCTCGACCTTGCCTTCAACCCCCTTGAAACCCTCGCGCAGCAAATCCTGCAAATCCCAACCAACACAATACACCGACAATAAATTCAAATCGTGAATATGAAGATCACCATTTTTATGGGCTTGCCGGATTTCAGGCGGATAAATGCTGTTGAGCCAGTATTCAGATGTTACCTCTGAAGAGATGTAATTGTTGAGGCCTTGCAGCGAATAGCACATATTGCTGTTTTCTTTGATTTTCCAATCCAGTTTCTGAATATAATGATTGACCAGATCGACATTGGCCTTGGTGGTGATCTGTCTGATCTGGGCATGTTGCTCTCGGTATAAGATGTAGGCTTTGGCTGTTTTAAAGAAGGGTGAATCCAGCAGAACCGCTTCAACAATGTCCTGAATCTCCTCCACTTCAGGATCCGGATCCAATTGTAGCTCGTGCGCCAGCGTCAAGACGCGCAAGGTGAGTTTTTTGGCTTCTTTGTCGCCAAATTCACTGGTTGCGTTTCCGGCTTTGGTAATTGCCGCTGTGATTTTAGATGCATCGAAATCGACTACTCTTCCGTCTCTTTTTTGAATTTTTTCCAGCACTGAAGTCACCTCACATCGTTTCGTTTTAGATTGATCAATTATGCTGTCGTCACTCATTGGCCGATGTCTACAGGATCCGACATTGGTTCCGTCAAGCAATTGCGGTATATTGCGTTTTTAGCTGGCTAGGCGGTCAACATTGACGATAGGGTGCAGCCAACAGATTCGTTCAGGTTAATTGGACCGAAAGAAAGGGGCTTATGAGAGCCCCCCGAAGTGTAAAATAGAGTAAATTGCTGTAAAATGCTGTAAACTCTTAAAGCTAAAAAAAACCACAACATGTGGTTTTTCATCTTACTGAATCAGATACTACCACAACATATTGATGTTTGTCAATAAAAAAAATCTATATATAGGGGGTTTGTGACAAAATTAGCTGCGACCAGGCAAATATTTAATTTAAAATCAGAGTTTTATTTACTTTATTGTGCCTGCAGCAGTTAATTCTGCTATATACCGGATCTTGTCATGGAGGGAATCGTGTTAAATTCAGGCTTGAGGGGGGCACAAAAAAACGTAAATTTCGCTATTTATAAACAGACATTCGGATTGAACCATCCTGAAATTGATAGGATTAACCTATCAATAAGCGCTCATTTTTCTCGTATTGCCAAATGATGATAAATGCCGATATTATCCATAATTAAATCAAAAAGTATTGGATTATAAAATTTAAGATTCAAAAAGGAGGTTGCCATGAATTTCACAGATAAAGAACACAACTACATCGAAACTGACGAAGAAAGAGAGCAAGGGCACGAAGATACCCGATATAAGAATTTTGAGTGCGATAATCCTCTGGGATGCAATTTAGGAATTGATGTGGCCGGATAGCGGAGCGATCCTAAATAGATACAAGGGCAGCCGTCACCTGACGCTGCCCTTTTTTTATGGAAAATTAAGATAGGATGGAGATATCTGGTTTAGGTTTGATTATGCCACCCATTTAATTTTGAAGTTAGAGGTTCATAGTCGAAATTCACAATTCACCCAAAATGTGTATTTCGTTGTGTAGTGCTAAATTTTAGTGCCACCCTTTTATACCTGTTATTGCGACCTGGTTACAAATATCCATAGTTGCCAAAGTGGCATTTGCCGCAAAACAAGGCCGATTTCTAATCCGTTTGATTGAGATCCTCTCTACCCCCATATAAGCGATAGAGATCGGTTCCTTGCAAAATATCGGGCGGCGTGCTCCAGTCCACGGCCTCTTCGTGAACAACCTTGCCGTTCACCATCGTAGCCAGGACGTTGGCTTCAGCGATCTCATCGGTGGTACATTCGAAGAGGTTCCGGTCCAGAACAATCAGGTCCGCGCGCTTGCCGACTTCGATCGAGCCGATGATATCGTCCCAGCGAAGGGTAAAGGCGGAGTCAATGGTGTAGGCCCGTATGGCCTCCTCGAGACTCAGGGCCTCACTCATCGGCGGCAAGAACTCTGTCTCACCCGGATTCTTGCGTGCCATAGCGATGGAGATCTGCAGCATCGGATTGAGGGGAGCAGTCGGCGAATCGGCGCTCATGGTGACCCGAACACCGATGTCGAGGAAGGACTTCATCGGTTGGTAACCCCAGCCGTGGTAGCGTTCTTTTCCGAGACGTGAGAGATTCGTTTCATCGGGTACGGCATTCATGGCCGCGAAGGTGTTGACGATGACGTCGAGCTCTTTGAATCGAGGTTTGTCGTCGGGATGAACCAGGCTGGTGTGCGCCGTGGTGAGGCGGACCTTGTCGTAGCCGGCCTTGCGCACCGCCTCAAAGGTATCGAGTGTCTGGCGAACGGTGCGGTAGCCGATTGTGTGAACATGGATGTCGTAGCCTTTCTTCGCGGCTCGCAGCGTAATCTCTTGCTGCAGTTCGGGTGTAAAAGAGGTGATACCGGTCGATTCAGGCTTGTCAGCATAGGGCTCGATGGTTCCGGCCGTCCAGCCGTCATAGGATCCGTCTGCGTGGATCTTGAATGTTTCGACCTTAAAGAACTCGCCATTGTACATCGGAACGAACCTGGCCATCTTTTCAAACGCCCCCTCGTTCATGTATTCTCGCTGGGTCATGACCGAGGCCGAGATCCGCATGGTGAGTTCGCCGCGCTTTTCGAGTTCACCCATCGCAGCGAAGGTGGCTTTTTCAAAAGCCGGGGCGCCGGCATCGAAGATGGCCGTCACGCCATTTCCGGCAAAATCATCCAGCACCTTCGGGGCCTGGGCTACGGCCGCCTCCTGCGTGATGATGTCGAGCTTGGCGAGCATGTAGACGACCGCCGCTGACGAGGCCACATAACCGTTCGGTGTGCCGTCCTCCTCGCGCCCGAAAGAGTCGATCGGATCCGGTTCACCCTTCTTGATGCCGGCCACCTCGAGTGCCTTTGTGTTGCACCAGCCGCCGTGGCCGGATGCCGCGATCATCAGGAACGGCTTGTCCTTGATGATCTTGTCGATGTCCTGCCGGAAGATATCGACCCGACCCTCATAGGCGCCGCCAAAAGAGAACATCGGAGCGTCAGGTTTCTCCTTAACATACTCCTTCACCGCTGCGAGCATCTTGGCCGCGTTCTGCGTGTACTCCATCATCAATCCCGAAGTGAATCCCATCAGCATAAGCGCGTGCTCGTGAGTGGACACAATGCCGGGCATCATGAATTTGCCCTTCATGTCAGCAACGGTGGTATCCTCGCCGATGTACTTTTTCACGCCTTTGTTGTCGCCGACGTAAACGATGTCGGTGCCCTTGATGGCAACTGCTTCCGCCCAAGGCTGTTTTTCGTTCACTGTGTATACTTTACCGTTGAGCGCCACTGTGTCAGCGACTGGGTGTTCTTTCTTGTATTCAGAACTATGGGTTTTTGGGGCAGAAGCTGTTTTGGCCGGTTGTTCAGTTTCAGATGATTTCATCTTAGGTATTTTATATATCGTTACCCCAATTAGGACGATTGCGACCATAACGAGTAATGTCAGCAAGGTATAAGCTATGCTCGATCCTTTATTATTCACTGTTCAGTCCTTTCATTTTGATTAGCATGTAAATCTATGAGCACCTTCGTTTGGGATTACGTTTATTCCGATTTATCTAACATATTTATTTCTAAATCCAGATGGTAAATAATCATATTTATTTCTAAAAGGCTACACATTTTTGGTCTAAGTACAGCAGACTGTCACTATACAAAAAGTGAGATTAATGCAATATGTGGGCGTACTGCTATTTAGTCTTCAATCTTCTGACATATTGAAAGAAACCCAAATATCACAATTTTACAGATACAGCCATGTTGCAGATTACATGAGCATAGGCAATATATTTTGGTTTTCCTAAAAATGTGGACTTCGTGCCTGCTTACACAATTAAGAGAACCGATATATTTTTTGGATTACGATATATAATATGGGATTTAAAAAACGACCGCTTACAAGTGACCGGGAAGACCTTGGGGTGTTTTCTGGCCGGGTAATATTTTCTATTTTAAATTTGAAGTGATCAATCAGGGGAATCGGAAAGTGACAGCAGATGCGCTCTGAGGTTCTTACGGGTGTTTTCCAGGCCGAGTTTTTTTCTCAGATTTTTGCGGTGGAAACTGACCGTGGTTTCTGACACCGTCAATATATCAGCAATTTCCTTGGTGGATTTCCCCTCTCTGACAAGCGCCGCTACCTGGATCTCCTGGGGGGTTAAAATGATTTCGGCATTGACAAGCCGCTGCAAAAGGGGAGAGACGATATCCTGCAGATTGGTATCAATCATATCGACCAGCGCTTTGTCACGGGGCTTAAGGTTCTTGTTTTTCAATTTGGCTACATAAGGCGTGATCAAAACGTTGATATTTTTTAACACTTTGCTTTCCAGCTCGGCCTTGTCTTGCTCTCGCTGTTGCAGCAATACTTTTAAAGCCGTATTGACCTCTTCAAGGTGTTGGGTTTTTTGTTGCAGATCCAGCTCGTGTGCCTTTAGGGCTTCCTCTGCCAGCTTGAGGGCGGTGATGTTTTCATGGCTGACAACAGCGCGCATGGGGCCGGGGCCGGGTATGCGGGTTACCCGCAAATAGAACCAGCGTTTCTCAGTGGGCGAATGACATGGATAATCCAGCAAAAATTCGTTGATCTCACCTTTGATGACCGATCGAATACCCTCGGCCACTGATTTGGCTTCTTCAGAGCTTTCACCTTTGGCCAGATCGCAGACGGAAAGATAATTAATCGGTGATGCTTCAGCAGATGCTTGCAATCGATTATCCTGGGCAAAATTCAGCCAGGCCCGATTGGTTTTTAAAATCACCCCGTTTTCGTCCAATATTGCGATATGGGCGGATAGAGCGTCCAGAATGATATTGGCAAGGGACTCGTTAATTTTCATAGCCAACATGCCGGGAACCAGTTTAGGTTGTAGTCGGACCATCAGCGGCGGGGACCAAACGCCAGCAGCCAACGACGCGCATCATCACTTATTTCGCTTCGGTTATCCAGATAAAATCCCCAATAGTCAGTTCAGCATCATCTCCCGCCGGAGCCAGGTAAACCGTTCGAAACGGAGCACCGGTGCGTCGAAAGGTGCGGTTGGGCACGCCGTATTTGTATTGAATATGGCCGTTGCCAAGCAGCGCAATAACTTTTCTACTGCCAAGATCCCTGGAAATTGATTCGGCCATGATTTCATCCCATACGCACTGGGCCATATAAAAGTCATCAAATTGGATGCGGCTGGGAAAATTATGTTGATCAAAGATTGTCTTGGCGTAATTTCGGTGTGCGCTGTTGGCGGTATCGATCTCTTTGGGCAAATACATTTTATCGCTGATAGACAAGTTCTCGATGCCACCTTCGCGAATGCGGCCGGGGATATGAAAAGGAATGTTAAGGGCCACTAATTTGATTTTATTTTGTTTGATGAACAGCAGGATATCCCGATACAAGGAAAAATCATAGCGCCAGTTTGCATACCAATGAGTTTTGCGCAAAAATGCTTCTTCATCTAGCACACCGGCTGACCATAAATCCAGGACCGGCTGATAGGAACGATCAAACATCTCCATACCAACGACAAGATCGTGATTACGTTTAAAAGCGGCCTGGATGATTTTCAGCTGGATAGAATGATGTGAGACGCTGGTGTGCCTTTCGCCAACAAAGATGATCTGGTGACCATTCAGATCCGCCATCATTTCATCAAAAGTCACTTCTTTTCCTAATTCCGCAGATATAATCGTGTCCGGCCGAAGTGCTTTGACCGTCTCTGGCTTTACCGCCTTATCAGATGTTCCGGCACAGCTGCCCAACAAACCAAAGAGCGCAAGACCGGAAAGACAGCGGCCCAAGACTGCCAGTGCATTTGTTTTTACGTTTGTTTTTTTGTACATGACCACACCTTGATTTTTCGCGTTGAGACCGATAGAATGGGTGCATAAACGAATCTAACAATGACAATCACCGGGCATCAGCATCTATACCTTGCTGCGTTGATGCTCCGGACAGCAACTTATGATACAGTTCAATGTCTGCTGACAAGAATCCCGTATTTAGAAAAGCCGTTATCCCCTGGTACAATTCTACCACAGCTCATGTCATCGTGGTCGTACTTATGCTCCTGGTGTTGCTATTTGCAATTAGCGGCATTGCCGTTGCCCGGGAGAACCCCACCTATCATGGATTCATTTGGGTTCCGGCTGTGTTGCTTGCCATGAGCGTCGCAATCATCGCCGCGACAGCCATCCGTTTAATTAAGCGCTATGTCCAAAGATCCAATCGCTAAGGCCTCGATTAGCGCAGTGACTTGTATTTAGAAAATTTATCCATCTTTTTGATGAATTCAACCTTCAGATTTGTGATAGATGCGATGGGCCGCCCTGTCTTCAACTAGCGGATAGATCAGCTCTATGAAATGGTAAAGTATACGAGCTGTTGCGCCCCATATGATGACATCTTTAAAAGGATATTCAAGCTCGTCCATAGTAGGCATGTGCGCATGAAATTTTTTGGTTTGATGCGTCTTGATAAGCGTTTTCAGCGGGATTTCCAGGATTCGGGAGATTTCGGTAGGATCATAATGCAACGGCCCCTTGCCGTCCCATAATCCAACAAATGCCTCAATATCCCTGGGTCGGGTGAGGGTCTGGAAGTGCCCGAGGGAGCCGATAAATTTGACCCGATCTTTGCTGATGGTCAGCTCTTCTTCCAATTCCCGAAAAGCAGTCGCTATCGGAGTGGAATCTGTGTTTTCCATATGGCCGCCCGGCAAGGCCACCTGGTTGCGCCAGGGATAGCCTTCCGTATCAGCCTTCTGGATGGCCAGAATGTATGGATCCGGCCGGTTGAACAACAGCAAAAACACGCAGGCAGGCCTGTGTGAATTAACCGCAGGGCTTCCCAAAGGGCTGGAATGTTGGATCACTTTTTTAAGATACTTATAATCGATGTTTGCAACTTCCATAACTCAAATCAGCTTATCACCTAAGGCGGCGTTCGCCGGAATTCTCAGTACGATCCGCAACAGTCACCATGATGTGATGATCGTGGTGTCTGGACGGGCAAAATCAACAGAAGATGATTAATCCTGAGCGCGCTCTTGTAGAATAGTTTCTAAAATATAGGTCATTATTTTCGGCGGTATATAGCCGGGGCGCCGGCCGATAATGCTACCATTTTCAGCGATGAAGATGGTATCCGGCAGTCCTTTGACGCCGTATAGGCTAGATGTGTTTGTTTCCTTGTCATAATCGACTCTTATCGAAATAAAATTTTCATTTAAGGCTGAGATGACCGCCGGGTCTTGAAATGTCTCCTTCTCCATTACCCCGCAATAATAACACCAGTCAGCGGTAAAATGAATGAAGACCTTCTTTTTTTCAAATTTGCTGCGTGCCATTCCGTCATCATAGGAATGCCACTCAATCCCGGTCGCGGCGGCAGAACCGTCAATGAAAATAAAAACGGAAAAGAAAAAGCACAGAATCACGAAACCGGTGGTTTTAAATTTCATTCAATTCCTATCAATATATTCAAAAATATTCGATTCGGTAGTGAACTGACGTATAAGCGATCTCCAAAAGAGCAGATCACGCCAGCAAGTTGGCCGGTTTAGCCCGTTGAGCCGGTTTAGATCGGAAAAATGAGTGATTTTAGTTATACGGGAAACCGGACCAACGGGCTCAACCTGGGCACCTTTAATGTCTTTTACGATAGGTGATATCTAATTCTAACATCGATTCTTGTGCGTGGCAAACCAGGGGTAAGATCTCATGCTCATCACTTATCGGTTGAGAGGCCGGCTGAGCGATTGTTGGCGAAATTTTTGATCATCATCTGACCCAGTTCCTTTGAGCGATTGGTGGCCACCTCCACGGCATTGATCAGGGTGGTTCTCAAGCCGCCACTTTCCAGGGTGGCCAGACCGGCAATGGCGGTGCCCCCCGGAGAGGTCACCCGATCTCTGAGCTGTCCCGGATGTTCCTGGGTTTCCATCAGCATTTTGGCCGCCCCTAAAACGGTCTGAGCGGACAGAAAGAGGGCCTCCTGACGTGACAAACCAACTTTGACACCCGCATCTGCCATGGCTTCGACGATCAAAAAGATATATGCCGGACCACTGCCGCTCAGCCCGGTAATGGCATCCATCAGGTAATTTTCGGGAATGAAAACCGTCTTGCCGATGGAATTAAAAATGGTCATGGCCAGCTTGATATCCTCTTCGGTTGCGTTCTTTCCGGCCGCAACAGCCGTGGCTGCTTCTTTAACTGCCGCCGCAATGTTGGGCATGACACGAATCAGACGCAGCTTCTTATTCAGACACGACTCGATGGCCTCCATGGGGACGCCGGCGGCAATTGAAATGATAAGTTTGGACATATCCAGATGTTGAGCGGTTTCGTTGAGAACAGCCGCCATGATCTGGGGTTTGACGGCATAAACAACGATATCCGAATCGGCTACGGCTTCCAGATTGTTGTTGGTTGTTTGAATCCCGTATTGCTCCCGTATGTCGCTAAGTTTGGCCTCGCGAACATCGGTGCAAATAATATTCTCGGGCTTGGATGATGCCGAGCTGATCAGACCGCTGATGAGGGCTTCGCCCATGTTGCCCGTACCAATGATACAAATTTGTTTGTTTCTAAGCATGGTTTATAACTCCGAACATGCGGATTTAATCATATCACCCACAGAAAAGGTCCGACTTTTGCCCCGGGTTGACCGGCAAGTCATATGATATGGGTAAATTTCTCTTAAAATTTCTGCAATTTATAGCCTGTATAGGTGTTAGTCAAGCAAATAATCGGAACCGATTTCAAAAATGCATTTTTGAGATAGGCGCCACTTTAAGGGATAGTTTAAAGTGGCAAGCAGTTTTTCTCATATCTTATTTTCTTCGCTATTGACATTGGTTAAACGAAAGATTATAATGGTCTAACCATTATAATGATTTTTATTATTAGCGAAAGGAAATGTGCCGATGTTCCAGACCGCCAAACAAACCAAGGTTTTTCAGGATGTTGTTGCCCAGATTCAGGATGCCATTCTCGACGGGCGGCTAAAGACCGGTGACACCCTACCGTCTGAGCGGCAGCTTAAAGACATGTTTAATATCAGTCGCGGCACACTACGCGAAGCATTGAGAGTCCTGGAACAAAAGGGCTTAATCGAAATCAAGCTCGGTGTCGGCGGCGGTTCGGTGGTCAAAGACCTGAATGCCGATCAGGTGAGCGAAGGCCTGGCGTTGTTAATCCGGTCGCAAAAGGTTTCATTAAACCATCTGGCTGAATTTCGTGAAGATGTGGAGGGATTTGTGGCCGCCCGCGCTGCTGCCAATCGGTCGGCCGCAGACATCAGCATACTGACTGAGCTTTTAAATCAAGCCGGCAAATGCATCGAGGCGGGCCCTTCGCAGCGAGAAACCTTTCTCGAAATAGACAAACGCATCCACATGACCCTGGCACAGGTGGCGGCAAATCCGATATACATGTCGGTGCTGCATTCTGTCCATGACAACATCCATCGCTATTATGATGAATTTCTTTCTATGGATAAACGCGAATTACAAGAAAACTACCGGGACCTGTGTGATCTCGTGCACGCGGTTGAGAAGGGTCAGTCCGACCGGGCGCGTCGTCTGGCCCGCAACCATGTTCGCCGGTTCAATAAATATATGAAAAGCAGAGAAGGGCAAAAAGGAGCCATTACGGTTTAATGGCAAATAAAGGTATCAGTGTTTCCGCCGAAGGCGGATCAGGTGTCAACCCTTCCGATCGACCCTGACATCTGACACCTGAAACCTTATGTAAGAAACCCGATATAAGAACAGATCTTATAAATTTTTGAAAGCCATTAAGATGACCCTAAAGCGAATAGCTGAGCACCCAGTAATAGAGATCCCTGAAAAGAATGAAATCACTTTCAGCTGGAATGGCAAAAAGCTGACCGGTTATGAAGGTGAAATGATATCATCCACCCTTTTTGCCAACGGCATCCACATTTTTGGTCATCATCCCAAGGACAACAGTCCCCAGGGGATGTTTTGCGCCAACGGGCAGTGCTCACAATGCATGGTGATTGCCGACGGACTGCCGGTCAAATCATGTATGACGCCGCTGACCCAGGGTATGGTTGTCGAAAGTGTAGAGGGGCTGCCCAAACTGCCTGAAGATGATATCGAGCCGCAGCTTCATTCGGCGGCTATCAAGGAAGTTGATGTTTTGATCATCGGCGCCGGACCGGCAGGACTGGCGGCGGCGGTTGAACTGGGCAAACTCGGCGTTGACACGCTGATCCTCGATGATAAAGACCGCCCGGGGGGCAAACTTGTGTTGCAGACCCATAAATTTTTCGGATCGGTTGAAGACTCCTACGCCGGCACCCGCGGCTTTGAGATCGCGGCCATTTTAGATGAAGAAATCAGCACGCTCGAATCGGTTGACATCTGGTTAGACACCACAGCGGTCGGTGTGTTCTCAGATAAAATCATCGGCGCCGTAAAAGATGGACGCTATCAGCAAATTAAGCCGAAAAAGCTGCTGGTGGCCACCGGCGCCAGGGAAAAAATGTTATCCTTTCCGGGCAACACCCTGCCGGGAGTTTATGGTGCCGGCGCATTTCAAACACTGGTCAACCGGGACCTGATCAAGTCTTCGGAAAAGGTGCTCATCGTCGGCGGCGGTAATGTGGGTCTCATTGCCGGCTACCATGCCATCCAGGCCGGCATCGAAGTCGTGGCCCTGATTGAGGCCTTGCCGCAGGTCGGCGGGTATAAGGTTCATGCCGACAAACTCAAACGGCTGGGGGTGCCGATTTTGACCGGTCACACCGTCGTGGCCGTAGAAGGCCAGGATAAGGTCGAATCAGTAACAGTCGCCCGCCTGGATCGGAACTGGAAGGTGGTTCCAGATACCCACAAAACCTATGCGGTGGATACGGTTCTGATCGCCGTCGGGTTGGCGGAGGTTAACGAATTTTATTTAAAGGCCCAGCAATGGGGTATGGATGTCTTTTGTGCCGGTGACGCCCAGGAAATTGCCGAAGCATCCGCAGCCATGTTCACCGGCAAGATTGAAGGCTTGAAGATCGCCCAATCTTTAGGTGTGCCGGTGGGTAAGATTCCGCAAGAATGGGATGAAAAAGCCACCATATTAAAATCCAAACCCGGGCCGGCTGTGACGCGCAAACAACCGCAACAGGAAGAAGGGGTATTTCCAATTTTCCACTGTTACCAGGAGGTGCCCTGCAACCCCTGCACCTCAGTTTGCCCGGTCGGTGCCATTCGAACCGAGCGGGATGATATCACCGGATTGCCGTATATCATTGATTTAGACGCCTGCACCGGTTGCGGCAGCTGCGTGGCGGTTTGCCCGGGCCTGTCGATGATTTTGGTCGATTATCGGGACGACCCCGAGCACCCTCTGGTCACCCTGCCCTATGAAATCTGGCGCGAACGGGTTGAGGTGGGCCAGAAAGTCCCGGTCACGGATGTGGACGGGGCCATTTTGGGCTATTATCCGGTAGAGAAAGTATCCATGCGGCGCAAATTCCCCGGAACGCTATTGGTAAAGATTAAAGTCGATAAAAAAGTGGCCAAAGCAGCAATGGGCATCTGGGTGCAAGACGAGCAAATCGAGCCATCGCTGATATATGAAAAAGAATTGCCACCGGATGATGCTATCATCTGCCGTTGCGAACGCATCACCGCCGGTGAAATCAAGACGGCCATTCGCAAAGGTGTCAGAGATATCAATCAGCTAAAAGCCCTGACCCGTGTCGGTATGGGCGCCTGCGGCTCAAAAACCTGCCGGCCAATGATATGGCGGATCTTTCAAGAAGAAGGCATCGATCTGGGCACGGTAACCGATCGCGTTGATCGCCCCCTGTTTGTCGAAGTTCCCATCGGAATACTGGCGGGAGCCCATGAAGGAGGTCACCTTGAAGACAAGTGATGTGATCATTGTCGGAGCCGGGTCGGTGGGCGTGCCCACGGCCCTGGCGTTGGCTGAGCGCGACATCAAGGTGCGGGTAATCGATATGCATCCGTCACCCGGGCAGGGCGAAAACAAGCATGCTATCGGTGGCATCCGCGCGACACATTCGGACCCTGCCAAAATTCTTACCTGCCGGCGGTCCCTTGAAATTTTTTCCACCTGGCAGGACCGGTATGGTGACCATATTGAATGGCTCAAAGGCGGCTATAGCTTCCCGGTTTATCGCAAAAAAGATGAGACCATGCTAAAGAAGCTTCTGCCCGTCCAGAAAAAATACGGTCTCAATATTGATTTTTTGGGACCGGATGAGATTCAGAAAATTATTCCCGGCATCAATCCCGAGGGCCTTCGAGGGGGCACCTTTTCACCCGATGACGGCTCTATTTCTCCGTTGTTGACCGTTAATGCGTTTTATCATCGCGCTGTTGATCTGGGGGTTGCCTTTCACTTTAAAGAACGCGTTCGCCAAATACAGGTTAAAAACAATCGTGTTGTTGGCGTGCAGACTGAAAAATCCGAGTATGATGCACCGATTGTTATCGACACCGCCGGGCCTTTTTCACCGGAACTGAGCCGAACCGCCGGCATTGACCTGAAGGTAATACCCGATTCTCATGAAGGCGCCATTACCGAGCCGGTCAGACCGTTTTTTAAGTGCATGGTGGTGGATATTCGCCCCGCACCCGGATCCAAGAATTTCTATTTTTACCAGAATCTGCACGGCCAGGTGATTTTTTGTATCACCCCCGATCCGCCGATCATCGGCACCCATAAAGGCGAAACTGCCGAGTTCCTGCCCCAGGTCGGCGCCCGCCTGGTGCACCTGTTGCCGCGGCTGAAAAATTTAAGGGTGCGCCGCACCTGGCGCGGTCTTTATCCGATGACACCGGACGGCTCACCGCTAGTAGGCTGGAACCAGCGCATCAACGGGTTGATCCACATTACGGGAATGTGCGGCCAGGGATTGATGCTGGGGCCGGGGGCCGCGGAAGTGGTTGCGCGCCTGGTTGCGGATGAAACCACCGATGATGATCACATTATTTTAAAAGCGTTTGCGCCCCACCGACCGTTTAAGGGCCAGGAAGCGCTCAAATAGGGAAGCTGCAATCCGCCTGCAGCGGAATTGCAGTTTCGCCTCGCTGGTTAAATCGTGTATCAGTCGAATGGTTAAATCGTTTGCAATTCTGCTTCACGGAAAATGGTAGAAACTTCAAACAGTCAATGGACATATTCCGTCTTAACGATTTAACTAAAAAGTAAACTTGATCGCGGATCAGCTTAGTTGTATAAATAAGCGTTTGATACTCTTAAAGAGGTCAGAGGCCAGAGATCAATAATTATTAGAACGGTAATTTAAGACCCTGCTCCGTACAAGATACCTGAGCAGTGGATTGAATAATTAATAAAAGGAGCACACCCATGACGGATTATGCTTTCAAGGAAACAAAAGCGTTAGATTACAAAAGACCTGAAATCGAAAATGGTTACACCGATCAAACTTTATATATCAATCTTTCGGACCCGCAGATTGACATTAAACCGGTGGCCCCGGAAACCAAAAAAACCTTTATCGGGGGCAAGGGCTATGACCTGTGGCTGTTGTGGAACGCGGTACAGCCGTCCACCCACTGGAATGACCCTGAAAATGCTCTCTGTATTTCGTCCGGCCCGCTGGGGGGCACTCCCATTTATCCGGGCTCCGGTAAAAGCATTGTCGCCACCCTTTCTCCGCTGACGGCATCGGTAATCGATTCCAACGTCGGCGGTTATTTTGGCCCTTACCTTAAATTTTCTGGTTTCGACGCCCTGGAAATCCAGGGCAAGACGGCGGCAGAGGTGGTCGTCTTTATCGATGGGATCAACCAGAAAATCCAACTTTTCGAGACCAGCGGTCTGCCGGACAACGCCTATGAACTGTCTGCCATTTTAACCGAGCATTTTGCCCAGGGAAAACCGCGCAACATTTCGGTGGTATCCGCAGGCCCCGGGGCCAAAAATACCTTGATCGGCTGTCTCAATTTTACCTGGTACGATCCCAAGCGCAAGCGCGCCCGCTACAAACAGGCCGGCCGCGGCGGTGTCGGAACCGTGTTTGCCGACAAGGGCTTAAAAGCCGTTGTTGCCTGCTGGAAGACGGTCACCGCCGACACGAATAACCCGGCGGACAAAACCCGTCTCAAAAATGTGGCCAAGCTGCACTCCCGTGAAATCGTGGAACTGGATCCCAAACAAAATGAAATGGCCAAAATCGGCACCACCCATCTGGTCACCATTATGAATGACCACGATCTGCTGCCGACCCACAATTTTCGCTACGGCCAGCATGACCAAGCCCCAAACCTGGGCCAGGAAGTTTACCGGCGCCTGTTTGACCCGGGTTTTGACGGCTGCTGGATGGGATGCACCGTGGCCTGTTCGCACGGTATCAAAGATTTTGTTCCTTTAACCGGCCCTTACAAGGGCCAAAAGGTTTTTGTCGACGGGCCCGAATATGAAACCATTGCCGGCTGCGGCTCCAATCTGGGCATTTTTGATCCGCACACGGTGGCGGAAATGAATTTTTATTGTGATGCCTACGGTCTGGATACGATATCAGTGGGCACTGCAATTGCCTTTGTGATGGAATGCTTTGAAATGGGATTGATCGACGCCACCCATACCGGTGGTCTGGATCTTCATTTCGGCAACCGTGACGCTGCTCTGGAGATCGTGCATCAAATGGCGGCCGGAGAAGGATTCGGTCAAGTTGTTGGCCAGGGCATTCGCAGAATGAAGGCCATTTTCGCAAAGGATTTCGGAGCAGATGCCAAGATTATGCAGGACATCGGAATGGAGGCCAAAGGCTTGGAATTTTCGGAATACATGACCAAGGAATCACTGGCCCAGCAAGGAGGCTATGGGCTGGCGCTCAAAGGCCCCCAGCATGATGAGGCCTGGCTGATATTTTTGGACATGGTGCACAACTTTATGCCCACCTTCGAACAAAAAGCCGAAGCCCTGCACTGGTTTCCGATGTTTCGCACCTGGTTTGGGCTTTGCGGCCTGTGCAAACTGCCGTGGAACGATATCATCCCCGAAGACAACAAAGATACCGAGGAGCCGGCCAAAGTCATGAAACACGTCCAGTGGTATGCCGACTACTTCAGTGCCATTACCGGCAATGAGGCCGCCCCCGATGACCTTATAAAAATGAGCGAGGGCGTTTATAATTTTCAACGGGTCTTTAACCTGCGTATGGGTTTTGGCCGCCGCCAGCACGATGATCTTCCTTACCGGGCAGTGGGGCCCGTTACCGAAACAGAATATGAATCCCGTGTCGAACGCTACGATAAACAATTGGTTGATAAGTACAAATTCGATATTGAGGGCAAACCGACGGCTGAAAAGCTGGCTGAGTTGCGCCGGCAGCGCGAAAATCAATATGAAACTCTCAAAGATGCCGTTTATAAGCGCCGCGGATGGACACCGGACGGCATCCCGACCCAAGAAACCGTCAAACGTCTGGGCATTGATTTCGATGAGGTTGTCGAATTGCTCCGCGCCAACGGTGTCGATTCATGATTCAGGTAGCCGGCAAGCAGATCGAATGGCGAGAAGGCATGACCGTTTCAGACCTGCTCGATGAGCTCAACGATCTCCATCCTTATGCTGTGGTGCGCATCAATCACCAGTATGTCACCCGGCCCAATTTCGAGCATACATTGGTCCCCGATGATGCCGAGGTTTTTCTGATCCCAATGGTTGCCGGCGGTTAGGTACAACCGAAAGCATGGCGCATGGGGCGGCGATCGATAGCAAGATGCACCCCATGCGCCGTGCAACCTGCGCCAACCTTCTTATGTTTCCCATCTGACATTGCCACCCATTCCGACCGATTCTGATTATTTCCATGAAGCCGATGTTGACCGCCGGATTTGCAATCCGGTTAAGGATGTGATATTCTTAATAATCATCAACTAAATCCCATCGATACACTGAAAATTCGCCGCATGTCAATTATGATTCCGGTCTCAAGTTTTGACGGTTACAGCCCGATATTACATGTGCAATCAAATGGCCCAAAAGCCTTGTTCTTTGTCAATTAGGGAAAGTTTCAGGCGGACAAACGTCGCAAAATCGCATAAAGCTGCGGCATCTTTTCTCAAGGGGATAGTAAGCGCCCCCCGGACAGACAGGGGCAATATAGTGTCTTACCCTTTGATTTTGCGTGAAAAATCTTGACTTATCATGGATTATGGTTTTAATTTTAAGCACCTGAATCGACTTCGCCGGATAACGCATTGCCAAAACAGAAAAGGTCAGGATAATCATGCTCGTATTGCGAAACCTGTTAGTGGCGGTGGCAACAGTGGTGGACTATGTGCTGGTTTTCTTCATGTTCATCATTATCGCCCGCGCCGTATTGTCATGGGTAAGCCCGGATCCCTATAATCCGATCGTACGATTTATTCATAATGTAACGGAGCCGGTGCTATATCAAATTCGTAAACGATTGCCGATGATGTACGGTGGGATCGATTTTTCTCCAATTGTTGTGATTCTGATCATTATCTTCCTGCGAATATTTGTGGTCAACAGTTTGGAAGGTATAGCTGAGTCCTTAGGATAAGATGAAAGGCTGGTGAACGCCCATGAAAATTACGCCCCTTGATATCCAACAGCAGCAGTTTAACACCCGATTTCGCGGATTCGACATTCGAGAGGTGGATGCCTTCCTGGAGCAGATAGCAGAGACCTTCGAAACTTTGCAGAAATCAAATCAAACGCTGAGTGACGAGGTCCGACGGTTGGAGCTAGAAATCCAGGGATATCGAAAACGGGAAGAGACCTTCAAAAGAGCATTGTTGAATTCTCAAACAGTATTGGACCAAATGAAGGACAATGCCCGCAAATCCGCCGAACTGATCATCGCTGAAGCTGAAGTCAAGGCTGAAAAGATCCTCAATAAAGCGCACAATCGCTTAGCGCAACTGCACGAGGATATCTCAGAGTTGAAGCGGCAGCGCATGCAAATTGAAGTCCAGATCAGTTCGATTATCGAAGCCCACTCGAGATTACTCGAAATCGGAAAAGAGGGTATCAAAGAATCGGACGAAGAAGACGACAAAATCAAGTTCCTCAAAAAGTCAAATTAAAATTCCGATTCCAAAAACCGCCACATTCCTTAAAACCGCCTGAAGCGAATGCAAGGGTGCAGACCGCGTAATATTCGGCATGTACTCATATCTTAGCCCCGTCTAATGATCTGCTTTCGTTTCAGGCGGTTTTATCCGAATTCAGCATAAAAATTCTCTGATTGATCTAAATCGTTATGGCTATGGCAGAAACGCTCATTTACAGAAAATCGATTGAAGCGATACGCAAACACGAATGATCTGATACCAGGAGTGGTGCATGGCAAAAATTGATGCATTTTTTAAACTGATGAATGAACAAGGAGCCTCTGACCTTCATCTGGCTTCCGGTCAACCGCCGGCGCTTAGAATCAGAGGTGATATTGAAAGGATTAAATATAAAGTCCTTAATAATGACGACCTCAGGGCCATGCTCTATGAAATCGCTCCCGAGCATAAGGTTAAAACATTTGAGGAAACCGGCGATATCGATTTTGCTTACGAAATTCCGGGCCTGGCCCGTTACCGCGCCAACTTCTTCATGCAAAGAAATGGTGTCGGCGCCGTCTTTCGTGAAATCCCCAGCACTATCATGACCGCCGAGCAGCTGGGGCTGCCGCCGGTTGTGTCAAAATTGGCCACATTGCCCAGGGGATTGGTCCTGGTCACCGGGCCCACCGGCAGCGGCAAATCGACGACCCTGGCATCCATTATCGATGTGGCCAATCGCGCACGTAAAGATCATATCATTACGGTGGAGGACCCGATTGAATTTGTTCATCAAAGCCAGGGGTGCATCGTCAACCACCGCGAAGTAGGATTACATACCGAAACATTTTCCAGCGCTCTGCGCGGTGCCCTGCGTGAAGACCCCGATATTATTCTGGTCGGTGAAATGCGAGACCTTGAAACCATCTCGCTGGCCGTCGAAGCGGCGTCGACCGGTCACCTGGTATTCTCCACATTGCATACATCCAGCGCCTATAAAACGGTTGACCGCGTCATCGAGGTCTTTCCTTCACACGAACAACCCCTGATTCGATCAACGTTGTCGGACGGACTGCGGGCCGTTGTCGCTCAGACCCTCTTTAAACGCGTTGATCGGAAAGGTCGCATTGTGGCCCTTGAAATCTTAATTGCCAATCCCGCGGTTCGCAATCTTATTCGCGAAGGCAAGACCCATCAGATACCATCTATGATTCAAACCGGTAAAAAATTCGGTATGGTTTTGCTGGATGACTATATAATGGAGCTGTTTCAAAACGGCAAAATCAGTTCCGATGAGGCCTATGCCAAAGCCAATGAAAAGGCCAGATTCAGACCTTTGCTAAAAGCGCCGCCAACCGACTTTACCGAGGTCTAATATAGCCAGAACGAAAAACTGATTAAAACCACAAAAACACAAAGGGCACAAAAAATAGTTTTTTTATTTTTTAGTCTGAGCATATCTTCGTGTGTTTCGTGGTGATTTTTGAAACGCATTTTGATCGCTAACATATGATCTAAAACAACAAAGGCCGTACCATGAAAAAACAAGAAATCGACCATCTTCTAGTTAGAATGCTGGATTATCACCGGGATGTCTCCGATCTTAACTTTACGGTCGGCAAACCGATGCAGGTGGAAAGCGCCGGTGAGCTCATACCCGTTGATGTAAAACCGTCCTTTAAGGCGCTGTCCCCGTTTCAAACCGAAGTCATTGCCCTGAACCTGGTCAACCAGGACCGCCGCCTGACCAAAGCGCTGTTAAGTGCCGGCTCTTGCGACATGTCTTACTCTCTGCCCGGCAAGGCGCGCTTCAGGGTCAACATTTTTTCCCAGGGAGCCAATATATCGATCGTTTTGCGTAAACTGGAGTCTAAAATTCCGACCATCGAAGATCGCGAGCTGCCCAAAACGATGTTCCAGATCGCCAAGGAAATCAATGGCATTGTCTTTGTCACCGGTGCTACCGGTTCCGGTAAAACCACCACTTTGGCGGCCATACTGGATGAAATTAACGAAAATAAATCCGTGCATATTATCACTTTGGAAGATCCGGTTGAATATCAACACCCCCATAAAAAATCCACCTTCAACCAGCGTGAACTGGGCATGGATTTTGACAACTATGCCAATGGATTGCGGGCTGCACTGCGGCAAGCCCCCAAGGTGATTCTGGTTGGCGAAATGCGCGATCGCGAGACAATTGAAATCGGCTTGCGCGCTGCTGAAACCGGTCACCTGGTGTTAACAACGCTGCATACCGTGGATGCCGGCTCAACGGTCAATCGTATTCTGGGTATGTTTACCACCGAAGATGCTGAGCAGATTCGCATCCGTCTGGCCGATACCATGCGCTGGATCGTCTCCCAACGACTGGTGCCCCAGGTCGGCGGCGGCCGGGTAGCAACCTTTGAAATTCTGGGTACGAATCTGAGGGTCAAAGACTTGGTTTTACACGGGCAATCGGAAGGCAAAACATTTTACGAAATCATGGAAAAGGGCAATGCTTTTGGCATGATCACCTTTGACCAACATATTATCGGTTTGTTTGAGCAGGGCCTGATTACTCAGGATACCGCGTTGGCTTATTGCTCTCAAAAAGGCGTTGTGGGCCGCGGTATCGATTCTATTAAGAGTGCCCGCGGTGAGGCCACAACAGATATTGGAAGCCTGGAAATTGATCGGAATTATGCCAAATCCGTGCATTAATAACGTTAGCCCGTTTCCCGCTTGTCCGCCTCTGGTGGGTTTGCCCGTTTACCGGTTAAAAACACATCAAGCTTTCTTATTCAATAACGGGCTAAACGGGCTTAACTGGCACAACGGGATAACCTAAATGTAAGATTGAAGCTAAGCGCCCCAATCTAAAAAAGTCTCGAATTTTTGGTAAATTAGTAAAAAGGTAAGATAAGGAATACACACAATGGATGTTATCTGTACCAGTTGTCAAAGTAAATTCAAAATCGCAAATGACAAAATACCCGCTAACAAGCGTACAACCGTTGCCTGCCCTAAATGTAAAGGCTATATTACGTTGAGACCCCGCAAGGGTGCCGCGGGCGGCGGTGGCGGCGGTTCAATTAGCAGTTATGATGCAACGGAGAAACCGTTTGACTTTATCGAAGAAGAAGGATTGACCGCCCTGGTATGCGAACCGAATCCACCGGTTCGGCGAACGATCACCAATGCACTGGAAGTTTTGGATTACCAGATCACTGAGGCCGAAAGCGCTAGGGATGCGTTAAAACGCATGCGCTATCACAATTACGATCTATTTGTCATCAATGAACAATTTGATACCGACAATCCGGAGTCCAACGGTATATTGCTGTATCTTGAAAGGTTGAGTATGACCGTGCGCCGCAATATGTTTGTGGCATTGATCAGCAACAGGTTTCGAACGATGGACAACATGATGGCCCTTAACAAGAGCGTCAATTTAATCATCAATATCAAAAATATTGAAGATATCGGAAAAATACTAAGCCGCGGAATTACGGACAATGAGTATTTTTATCGAATTTTTAGAGGGACGCTGAAAGAGGTCGGTCGCGCCTAAAAAGTTATCTTAAAAATGCATCTAATGGCCAAGGGCTGTGTTAAAAACCGATTCAAAATGCTCGAATACTAGTCCGCCGGAGGCGGACTCCACTTTTGAATCGGTTTTTGCCTTGCCCTTGGCCATTAATCTACTATTTTTAAGATAACTTTCATATTTCAGTTTCCCAAGTTCCTTTTCTTGACGCTAAAAAATAATTGATTTATCTTTCCCTACAAGCAAATTAGCATCCTGCCTAATCAACTTTAGACAATCTAAGTGGTACAATTGAAGATGAATATTGAAAAGATAGCGGATGATCTTTTTTTGATTCCGCTGACACCTGCCATTACAGGTTTTAACGATTTTATCTGTGCCTGGTTATACCGTGGAACTACCACATGCTTAATTGACGTGGGCCCTTCAGCCAGTACACCGCAACTCTTAGGTGCCTTACGGGAATTAGACGTCAATCAGCTGGATACTATTCTGCTGACGCATATTCACCTGGATCATGCCGGCGCTATAAGCGAGGTTGCAGCGTCTTTTCCTATGGCGCCGATCATATGCCATCCCGTGGCCATCCCGCACCTGATTGATCCCACCCGACTGTGGCAGGGGTCGAAAAAAGTACTTGGCTCGATGGCCGACGCTTACGGGCCGATAAAGCCGGTCCCCGCAGAAAGGCTTCAGGCTGCCAGTGATTATCAGAGCAAATCCATCATAGCGATCATTACACCCGGACATGCAGCCCATCATGTGAGCTATCAAACTGGAAAATACCTTTTTGCCGGTGAAACCGGGGGCGTTTTCATATCCCTGCCAAATAACAAATTTTACTTACGCCCGGCCACCCCGCCGAAATTCTTTCTGCAAGATGCCCTTCAAAGTATCGATGCCCTCATTGACTGCGACCCGCAGATGATCTGCTACGGTCACTATGGCGTTCATCCGGATGCCGTCAAGATGCTGCAGATCCATTACCGTCAACTTCAATTCTGGGAACAGCTGCTCAGGAAGGCAGGAACTAGATACAAAGAACCAGATCGAACAGCCGAATGCTTGACAAAACTGTTAAAGGAAGACGCACTGATGGCATCCTTCGACCAACTGCCGTCAGACGTGCAGGCGCGGGAAAAATATTTTCTTCAAAACAGCATCAATGGGTATTTGGGATTCTTAAGCTCAGAGAAGTAATTCAGATATCAGGCTCTAAAGTTCCGCCGTTGGCGGTTCAGGTGTCAGGCCTTCGGTGGCCAGTTTTGAGCCCCTGCAACTCCGGAGCCCCACAGATCAAATGTTTTAGTTGGTTTCCGGTTTCAGTCTTATGTTCCCTGACACCTGAACACTGACACCTGAAACCTTAACGTGATGCTTGATTTGCTATGACCTTCAAGCCTGCCAGGGTCAGTGCCGGTTCGACCACTTCAATGGTTTCGGAAACATTGAATAACAGCTCGGCCAGACCGCCGGTGGCAATAACCTTGGGTTCCGTGCCCATTTCCTGTTGCATGCGTTTTACGATTCCATCCACCAGACCCGCATAGCCGAATATAATGCCGGATTGAATACTGCCGATCGTGTCTTTGCCAATGACAGCTTCAGGCGGCGTAAAAAGTTCCACCCGTGGTAGCTTGGAAGCTTTTAAAAACAGGGCTTCTGAGGCAATACCAATCCCTGGACAGATGGCCCCGCCAAGATATTCACCCTTTTCAGAAATGGCGTCAAAGGTTGTGGCGGTACCAAAATCGACCACGATCAGACTTTGGCGGTATCGATGATAGGCGGCCACGGCATTAACAATACGGTCGGCGCCAACCTCCCCCGGATTTTTCAATAAAATGGGCATACCGGCGCAATTTTTGGCATCCACCCATGTAGGTGGATGGCCGATATACTTGCGACAGAAGGCATCCAAAATGGTGACCATCGGTGGGACCACACACGAGATAATGGTTTGTTCGATATCACTCACTTTGATGTTGTCAGACGTGAACAGGCTGTTAATCAACACATTGAACTCATCCTCGGTGGTGTTGCGTTCAGTATGGATGCGCCAATCGTTCCGCAGTTGGTCGTCTTGATAAACACCCAGAACCGTGTGGGTATTGCCGACATCTATTACCAGGAGCATTTCGTTAACCTCTTTTTGTGTGTTCAGGTGTCAGGTGTCAGATGCTCAAGTACATATCGAAAACCGAGAACTTTCTGGTTTGACTCAATAAAGTAGCCGTCACCGCAGTAAGGCAGCCTTTCGGGCCATTGACTGACACCCGACACCCGACACCTGAAACCTTAATATTTTTATTCGCTGGGGCGCAGCATGGTAAATAATAGGTCACTTAGGTGGTATATAGCACGTAAGGCCTAATCTTCCTGCGC
This sequence comes from Desulfobacterales bacterium, assembly GCA_030066985.1. Classification (NCBI taxonomy): domain Bacteria; kingdom Pseudomonadati; phylum Thermodesulfobacteriota; class Desulfobacteria; order Desulfobacterales; species Desulfobacterales bacterium. The sequence goes on along the minus strand of JASJAN010000009.1, from coordinate 56,511 downwards.
GGCCCGCATCGCATCTATAATCTGAATGGTGGCTCGGGTGTTGGCGACATCGTGAACCCGCACGATATGTGCACCGCATAAGATCGCCGCTGCCACTGTAGCCTGGGTACCGGTTTCAACGATCGGCAAATCCGGAGAAAGATCATCGCTGTGCTCGTCTTTTAGCAATTTGCGAATAAAGGTTTTGCGAGAAGGCCCCACCATAATCGGCGCGTCCAGGGCGGTAAAGGATGACAACTGCCGGATGAGCAAAAGATTATGCGAAACGGTTTTGCCGAAACCAATTCCCGGATCGATGATGATGTTTGATTTTGAAATACCCTGCTGTTCAGCCCTCACGATCGCATCCTTTAAAAAATCTGATATTTCACCGATCAAATCTGTATAGGAGGGAGATAACTGCATGGTTTTGGGGCTGCCCAACATGTGCATGACCACCAATGGGGCACCAAACTCGGCGGCCACCGCCCCCAAATCCGGATCGAAGCGCAGTGCGGAGATGTCGTTGATAATCGATGCCCCGGCGTTGATTGCCTGCCGGGCGACTTCGGCCTTCATGGTATCAATGGATATCGGGATGGAAATTTTAGAGGCCAATTGTTCAATGACCGGGATCACCCTTTCGATTTCCTCATCGACTGGAACCGGATCAGCAAAGGGCCGGGTTGATTCCCCTCCGATATCCAATATGTCGGCGCCGTCAGCTGCCAGTTTCAGCCCCTGAGTGACGGCGGCTTCATGGGATAGGAATTTACCACCATCGGAAAATGAGTCTGGCGTCACATTCACCACACCCATAATTTGTGTTTGACGGCCAAATTCCATTTCGAAACCGGCCCATGTTAGCTGATATGTTTTGGGAAACGCCGGCATATCAGGGTGGATCGGCGGCGGATTCGGTGGTGGTTTCTTGATCATCCAGGGGTCTTGAAGGAAGCTCGATGCCAGGCCGCAACTCCTGAATTAGCTCATCCAACTCTTTTCCCATAACGGTTTCCTTTTCAAGCAGCACTTCTGCCAGCTTGTGAAGGATATCCAGGTTTTCGTTTAAAACCGTTTTGGCTCGTTCATAGGAGTTTTTGATCAAATTATTGATTTCATCATCAATTTTTTGAGCTGTCGCTTCGGAGTAATCTCTGTGCTGGGCAATCTCACGACCCAGAAATACCTGTTCTTCACCTTTGGCATACGATAGCGGACCGAGGTTGTCGCTCATGCCCCAGCTTCTGATCATCTGCTGGGCAAGATCAGTTGCCTTTTTGATATCATTGGCAGCACCAGTGCTGATGCGATTGAAAACAATTTCCTCCGCCACTCTTCCGCCGAAGGCAACTGCCAGCTCCATTTGGAGCTGATCCTTATACTTAAAATCCCGTTCATCGGGTAAAAACCAGGTAACGCCGGCAGCACGGCCGCGCGGTATGATGGTGATTTTGTTGACGGGATCGGTCTCAGGCAGAAAACGAGCCACCAGCGCATGGCCGCCCTCATGGTAAGCGGTCACCTTGCGGTCTTCTTCTTTAATCACTTTGGATTTGCGCTCAAGGCCCATGTAGACTTTGTCTTTGGCATCTTCAAAATCGACCATGCCAATTTTTTCCTTGTTGCGCTTGGCTGCCAGCAACGCGGCCTCATTGACCAGGTTTTCAAGATCGGCACCTGAGAATCCGGGGGTACCCTTGGCCAGAATGACCACATTCACATCCTTGTCTATGGGTGTTTTTTGCATGTGCACGCGCAATATTTTTTCACGGCCCCGAATATCGGGCATTGATACAACCACCTGCCGGTCAAAGCGACCGGGGCGCAGCAATGCCGGGTCCAGGACATCGGGCCGGTTGGTGGCCGAAATTAGAATCACGCCTTCATTGGATTCAAATCCATCCATTTCGACCAGCAGCTGATTCAGGGTTTGTTCTCTTTCGTCGTGGCCGCCGCCCAGTCCGGCACCGCGGTGACGACCGACCGCATCAATTTCATCAATAAAAATGATGCAGGGCGCATTCTTTTTGCCCTGTGTGAACAAATCCCTGACACGGGAGGCACCAACCCCGACAAACATTTCGACAAAATCAGAGCCGCTGATACTAAAAAACGGCACCCCGGCTTCACCCGCAATGGCTCTCGCCAGAAGGGTTTTGCCGCAGCCCGGAGGACCGACCAGAAGGACACCTTTGGGAATGCGCCCACCCAGTCGTGTGAATTTTTTAGGGTCTCTGAGAAATTCGACGATCTCAATCAATTCTTCCTTGGCTTCATCGATCCCGGCGACATCCTCAAAAGTTACTCTTTCGGACTGATCGGACATCAAACGCGCACGACTTTTTCCAAAGGACAGCGCCTTTCCGCCGCCGGCCTGCATCTGGCGCATGAAAAAAATCCAAACACCAATTAACACAATCATCGGAAACCAGGAAACCAATACCGACATGTACCAAGGATTTTCAGATGGGGGCTTAGCGCTGATAGTAACGCCTTTCTGACGCAGGATATTAATTAACTCGCCATCTTCTGGCGCAAACACTTTGATTCGTTCGCCGTCGACACTGGTCACAAACAGCTCTTGGCCCTGGATAACCACTTGTGCAATGCGCTCCTCATTTACCATTGCCAAGAATTCGGTATAACTGATATTGTTTTCAGCCAGATGTTGCTTGCTGAACAGGTTATACAGCATTACCATCATCAAAGTGATGACCAGCCATAGCGCCAAATTTTTATAAAATGGGTTCAAAGACGATTACCTCCTCAAAATCTTTAAATTGAGACCTGCAAGAAACCTTCCTAACAACAGTATCCTTTACCTGGATTCAAATTTCAAGTATCAAATGTCGTCCGGCACCAAAGATGCAAGCAGAGCTCCAAACTACAGTGAAATTAATCATCATCGCGCCTTAGGCAAGCAAAAGTTCGGCTTTGAGCACGTAACGAGTGCGCGTATCGATTTTAGCTGCATTATCCAGTCGATAACCCACCACCCAGATAATTTTATTGCGGCTCAGGACGATTGGGCATTTCATGCGTTCAGTTCTTGAAATTTTATGGTCAATAAAAAATTTTTTCAGCTTTTGGCGTCCACTGACGCCCAATGGTGAGAATCGATCGCCGGGACGGAAATTACGAATCACCAGCGGAAAGCTGAGTTTATCTCTGTCGAAAAAAGCGATTTGCGGATCAGTTTGACGCCAGTCTGCAATTTGCTTAATCGGCATTTCACTGAATTGGATCTGCAGACCCGCTTCTTTAATCGAAATTACACCGGGGTCCGGTAGCTCATACAGATAATCAGGCACTTCTGAAGCCAGACGCCCGCTGTGAGGGCGAGACCGCCGATGCTGAGATTCAGATATCAGCAGTCGGTCACCATCCCGCCAGACACAGATACCATCCGGAAGGTCTACAGCCCCCGCCGGTGGCCCCTGTTGAACCAGTTTCAATACCGCTTCAATATGGTTGAATGCAATTCGCCTGAGGTTGCCTTTGACTTGCAAGACGGCCTTGCGGATGAGGCGTCTTTGAACAGCGGTCGGTTTGGAGGTTAAACCGGTTCGGCTTAGCCCGAGCCTGCCCGGTTGCTCAAAGACAAGCGCATCTGTAAAAAACTTCTGGACGTGATTCTCAAGCCACTCTTCTTCGGCAGACAAAATGGTGGCAAGCCGGTTGAGCGATTCAACACATTTTGGATTATATTTATCCTGGAGTTCGGGGATCAAGCGGGTTCGGATTTTATTGCGCAAAAATCGCAAATCCCGATTCGACGAATCCACAACATAGTCTAAACCGCGGGCAGCCAGATAATCTAAAATGTCAATGCGCCGCAAGTTGATCAAGGGTCTGATGATGCGATCAGGTCTTACGGCCGGCATTCCTGCTAAACCCAGAGGGCCGCTGCCACGCAGCATAGCCATCAAAACCTGTTCGGCGTTATCATCCACATGATGCCCAAGCGCAATTTTGTCGCACCGCTGTTGCTCGGCGGTATGATGGTAAAATCGATAGCGCAGTCGTCGGGCTGCCTCCTCAATGGAGAGGTGGTGCTTTTTTCGGTAGCGCTGCACATCTTGTGTTTCTGCATAAAGCGGGATTTCTAAATTTTTGGCCAAAGAGACCACAAACGCTTGATCACGATCGGCTTCACTCGGCCGAAGGCCATGATTCAGGTGGGCGATCGCTAATCTTAGCGTATACTTCGGCGCCAGGGAATGCAAAATATGGATTAGAGCTACTGAATCCGGGCCACCTGACACACCGGCCAGAACAGTATCACCGGATTGAATCATGGAATGAATGCGGATGGTTTGATCAACCGATCGAATGAGCTTTTTTTCGATGGTGGAAAAGGATGATACAGGGTGTTTTGTTGCCATAAATGGTTAACCTGATTTTTGCAAGCAACGTCAACATTCAAATAGTCGACAAATGCCTGATACCTTTCATTTATCTATTGCAGGGACCCCGATAAGTCAATGCAAAACGCTGTTCGCCACGTTCGGGTTGCGAGTTTCGCGTTGCGGGAGGTGAGCCGCCAGCGGTTAGTGCCAGCAGCAAGCAGCCAGCGCCCAGAAGCCTGTTGCCAACGGCGAATGTTCAGCACCAAATCTGAACTTGTTTATTCAAAAAAAACGAGCGCTTGTCGAGGTTGCCGCAGCTACAAGGCAGATGGCGTTCCGCAATAGTATACGATGCGGGACGACATCTAACACAGTAGATGCGGTAAGATCGGCAAGCCCGAAGGGTTTTAGATTTTGAAAAAATAAAACGATAACATTCCTAAAAAAAACAGAAAACCATTTTAAAATATAAAACGCTCGTTTTTTTGTTGAAAAAACCTGTTTATACCGTATGCTAAAGTTGGTTGTGCTAGGCGGGGAGCTAGCGGTGCCCTTTTCCCGAAATCCGCTTATGCGGGGCTGAATTCCCTCTTGAGGGTCTTACAAATGGAAAGCCGTAGCGCATTTTGATCGGGCGCCACGCAACAAACGGTCACGAACCTCGTCAGGTCCGGAAGGAAGCAGCGATAAGTGATGCAGTTTGTGTCGTGGACCGATTCCGGTCATATCGATGCTTTACCATTTCCATAAAAGATTCGACAGCGGGTGCACAACCATTTTTTTAGGTCGCAAGGTGAACCGCACTGCGATCCAGCACGGTTTGCTTGCGACTGTAACCACCTGTATTAAATTAGTTATCAAACGGCACCCAGGTAAGCTGCAAAATTTAACCCAAAAGGCGTAGAAAACGCGCTAATCCTCACTTAAACAAGGTCGCATAAAACCTGACCAAGGCCTTCTTGACATCGTTTTAAAGTGTCTTATTTTCCAATCGACATATTTCAATTTGCTAAAAATTCAGGAGAAAACGCCGGCTTATGTCAGAAAAAAAGAAAATTAAAATCAATGTTGAACCGGACGAAACAGCAAAACAAAATGAGACGGAAAATTCAGATTCCATTGATAATGATCCAGAAGATATCCAATCCGAGACAGCCGAAAATGAGAGTGTCGAGCCGACCGATCCCCTGAAGGAATTAGAGGCCAAACTGGCCGACAAAGAAGAAGAGTCCAAAGAAATGCATGAACGGTTGCTAAGGGTTTCGGCTGATTTTGAGAATTACAAGAAACGATCCGACCGCGAGATGGCGGATTTTCGCAAATATGCCAATCAATCCCTGCTCAAGGAAATGCTTACCGTCGTCGACAACTTAGAGCTGGCCATCAACTCAGCAAAAGAAGAAAAAAATGCGGATAAAAAACTAATCGAGGGGTTGAACCTTACGCGGAATGAAATGCTGCGGGTATTTGAGAAATTCAATGTCAAACCCATAAAGGCGCGCGGTGAAACATTTGATCCTGCGTTTCACGAGGCAGTAATGCGGGAAGAAACCGATGATTATCCAGAAAACACCGTGTTGAGTGAATTTCAAAAGGGGTATCTGATTCACGATCGGCTTCTCAGACCTGCTATGGTGGTGGTTGCCGCACCGAAAAGCAACGATAGTTAGCGTAATTATCATTTACGCTTAAATATAATTCAAACAATAAAGATTTGGAAAGTTAGGGAGGTAATGGAAAATGTCTAAGGTTATTGGAATTGATCTCGGCACCACAAATTCATGTGTTGCGGTGATGGAAGGCAGTGATGCCAAAGTCATCACCAACCCGGAAGGCGGTCGAACAACGCCTTCGATCGTCGCCATTTCAGAAAGCGACGAGCGCCTGGTGGGCCAGATCGCAAAGCGGCAGGCAATCACGAATCCGGAAAATACGGTTTTCGGGGTTAAACGTCTAATCGGTCGTAAGTATGCTTCACCGGAAGTACAAAGCGATGTAAAAATTCTGCCTTACAAGATTGAACAAGCTTCCAACGGCGATATCCGCATCAACATCAAGGGAAAACAGTATAGTCCAGCAGAGATCTCCTCTTTTGTTTTGGCTGATATCAAACACTCGGCCGAAGAATATCTGGGAGAAAAAGTGACCGACGCGGTCATCACGGTACCGGCATATTTTGATGATAGCCAGCGACAGTCTACCAAAGATGCGGGCAAGATTGCAGGACTGAATGTACTGAGGATCATCAACGAGCCTACTGCCGCATCGCTGGCCTACGGGCTGGATAAAAAGGGCGAAGAAAAAATCGCCGTATTCGACCTGGGCGGTGGTACATTTGACATCTCCATCCTTGAAATTGGGGAAGGTGTTTTCGAAGTAAAAGCGACCAATGGCGACACCCATTTGGGTGGTGAAGACTTCGATTTACGCTTGATTGATTATCTGGCTGACGAATTTAAAAAGGATCAGGGCATTGATCTTCGCAGCGACAAAATGGCCCTGCAGCGCCTCAAAGAAGCTGCTGAAAAGGCAAAAATGGAGCTGTCAACCTCCATGGAAACGGATGTGAATCTGCCTTTTATTACTGCTGATGCCAGCGGTCCCAAGCATTTAAACATTAAACTCACTCGCGCCAAGCTCGAAGCACTGGTCAACGACTTATTAGACAAGCTGGAGCAGCCCTGCCGAACGGCTCTGAAAGATTCCGGCCTGAGCCCCAAGGATATCAACGAAGTGATCCTGGTCGGCGGTATGACCCGTATGCCCGCAGTGCAGGAGCGTGTAAAAAAGATATTCGAAAAAGAGCCCCACAAAGGTGTGAATCCCGATGAAGTCGTGGCATTGGGTGCTGCCATCCAGGGCGGTGTGCTCAAAGGCGATGTCAAAGACGTGCTTCTGTTAGATGTTACACCGCTTTCGCTGGGAATTGAAACCTTGGGCGGTGTCCTGACCCGTTTGATTGATAAGAATACCACTATCCCGACCAAAAAAAGTCAGATATTCTCGACCGCAGCCGACAATCAGCCGGCAGTTTCCATTCACGTGCTGCAGGGTGAACGCGAAATGGCCGCCAATAACAAGACCCTGGGCCGCTTCGAACTGGTCGGCATTCCACCGGCTCCCAGGGGCATCCCTCAAATCGAGGTTACCTTTGACATTGATGCCAACGGTATTGTGAATGTCTCGGCAAAAGACCAGGCTACCGGCAAAGAACAATCCATCCAGATAACGGCATCTTCCGGTCTGTCGCAGGAAGAGATAGACAAATTGGTTAAAGATGCCGAAATGCATGCCGAAGAAGATAAGGCCAAAAGAGATTTGGTTGAAGCGCGCAACTCGGCTGACGCGTTGATTTATTCGACTGAAAAATCAATCAGCGAACTGGGCGATAAAGTTGACAGTGAAACCAAAACCAATGTTGAAGCATCCATTACGGAGCTGCGCAAGGTCATGGAAGGAGAGGATGCTGCTGAAATAAAACGGGTCAGCGACGAACTTACCAAGGCGTCCCACAAACTGGCCGAGGCCATGTATCAGCAAGCGTCGCAAAGCGAACAGCAAGCCGGTGCCGGCGCTGAAGCTGGCGATCAGGCTGCCGGAGACACTGGTGCGACGGATGAAGATGTCGTCGATGCTGATTTTGAAGAGGTCAAAGAAGAAGACAAAAAGTAAACCATTTTCATTTGGCACTTTTAAACCCGCGGAAGCTGACTTCCGCGGGTTTTTTCTAGCTTGGTTGCTATAGTTAAGAAAGGTGGCCAGCAATTCCTGCAAGGATTATATTTTTTAAATTTAAGTTCACCGCCCGCTACGCTCGAGTCGCAGAGGACGCAAAGTTGGTGTATTTTTTCCTTTGCCGCTGAGAGGACGGCAAAGGAAAAGCCTTCAGCAGCTGCGCTGCAGACACCCACATTATATTAGAATTTGTTTAAGTAATTAAGGAAGTGGCAATATTCGAAGCTGGGATAGGTTAAAGATTTTAGCTTTTCGGCCTCTCACCGAAAAGCTAAAAAAATATAAACTCTGCGATCTCTGCGCCTTTGCGGTGAAATGAAAATCGAGTATACCTTTTCAGCTGCTGTGAGCTTGACAGGCGATTCATTTGGCGGTAGGGGCTATAGCCAGAAAAACGACTGAACCGCAAGCAACAAACGAAAACCGTCAAGGGGCTAAAGGCGGTCCCCAAGATGAGCAACTACGAACAGATCATTAAAAACAATCTCCAGCATCTTTACAGCAATTTACCACAGGATCTTGCCGACAGATTACCGGCCAGCCGGATTGACAATGATTATAAATTCCAGGCCTTTGGGGAAAACTGCCGCATATCGCCGCAAGATATCCAATTAGGAGATAAGGCGGAATTTGGTCCTGCGGGAATCGTGATATCCTTATATGCACTGCAGGCCTCTGAGGTTGCTTGTCAACTGGCCCCGTTTAGAGCATTTCGGGAAATGCCTGACAGCATGCCGTATGTGGGGGCTTTTGCGTCGAATACCGAACGGCTTCTCGTCGACCATATCGATAAAATCGAACAGGCAGCGAATCGGATCACTCAGCAATTCAATGGCTCACAGGGGACCCATGCAGATGCCGGTGATTTTTCATTTACCGTTTATCCGTTGCCTAAGATTGCTTTAAATTACATCTTTTATTGTGCTGATGATGATTTTCCGGCGGCAGTGACCTGTCTTTATTCTTATAATGCGTCCGATTTTTTACCAACAGATGCACTGGCCGATACCGGTGAATATACGTCAAGAAAAATCATCGAACTCATTTAGCGCATTATCGACGAGGCTGAACGGCCCCTGATAGATTATACTGATTATCATTTTTCAGTGTTTACAAGCTGAATAAAATTCGTATTATAGATTAGTCATTTGATTGTTAACTGTTCGGACCGCAACTAAAGGAGGGATGCACATGGAAGTAACCAAAGTTCTCTGGCCGACAGATTTTTCGAGCAGCTCAGAAAAGGCATTGCCCTATGTAACCTCGTTGACCCAAAAATATCAGGCCGAGATCCATGTCCTGTATGTAATTGAGGATATTGCCCACCATGAATCCTGGTACGGTGATTTTGATCGCACGCATGTGGACAAATTGATGGAATTTGCCGAAAAATCAGGCACCAAAAGGCTGGAACAGGTCTGTGAAAAATATCTGGATGGCTGCCCGCTGTATATCAAGCATATCGCTATCGGTGACCCGGCGCAGGAGATTCTAAAACTGATCGAGAAAGAAAAGGTTGATATGGTGGTGATGGCCAGTCATGGGGAGAAAGGCAACTATCGTTTCGGCAGTGTGACAGAAAAGGTTGTTAAAAATTCTCCGGTTCCGGTAACCACAATTCCCATAGACGCGTAATCAAGGTTCAGCGTTCAAAGGTTCAAAGGTTGGATGGTGACCTTTAGAAAATCAGATCTTGAAAGTTATAAAATTTTAGGCGGCAGTTAAATGCAGTAACCCTGAACCTTGAACCTCTGAACCCGGAACCGATTGAATTACCCGCCCGATGTTTGCGGAAACGCCGTATTGGAATACAAATATTCCGCCTTTTCTTTGTGCTTCAACTCCTCGTTGGCCATTTTAAGCAGCATTTGGCGGGGCTCGCCTTCGGCATGCAAGTTGGCCAATTCGGTATAAAACTGATGGGATCTGGCTTCCCGATGGGAGGCCACCAGATAGACATCCTCAGGCTTGGAATCTTCACTAATCTCCGGTTCCTCAAGATATTCTGCAATTTTATAATCAACAACATCACTCATGCGCAGACCTTTATCGCCGAAATGACCATCGCGATAGCTGATCAGAAAGGCCTTGTGCTTCTTTTCTTCACCCGCCATAAATTCCAATGTGCTTTTAACACTCGCATCGTCAACCTTGGAATGAATGTCCATATAAAATTCATAGGCCTCCTCTTCCCGCTTTATGGCAATGTCAAGAATATCGGCAATCCTTTTTCCCATAACGCTACCTCCTCATTTCATTATTACAATTCGTCAAATATTCGCTTCAATGACAGTTTATCCTGGAAAAAACCAGTCAGCCTTTGGTCGCTAAATGGTCAGTAAACAGATGACAGACGACAGATATCAGAGGGCAGAAGACATTTATGTTGCATCATCTTGCTATTGCATTCATCCGTCATTTGTCTTCTGACTTCTGTCCTCTGAAAACCTGACACCTACTAAAGGCCAGTAGCAAGAAGCCAGGAACCAGAAAAGTATTACTGTATAAAATAGATACAAATCTATTGACGTCAACCAGGCTGAATATTGAAATGCCGAATGTTTTTATGACGGACCATACAACAGATTTCATCTCGACAAGCCGAGCTGAAACGTTTATGGTAAATTGACAGGCAACAATCTTTATGAAGGTCAGGACATATGGACAAAAGCATTAAAATGTCAACGGCAATTTTGGAGGCATTTGAAGACGGCATATATGTGATGAACCAGGACCTGGTGGTCGAATATATGAACAGCGCTATGATTGCCCAATTTGGTGACGGTACCGGTAAAAAATGCCACGATGTCATCAATCAAACGGATGAAAAATGTCCGTGGTGCGTTTCTGATGAGGTCTTTAAAGGCAAAAATATTAGCCGCGAAGTCTATGTCCCGCTGGTTGACAAAACCTATTTTATGACTGAGATCCCTTTCGAGAATGAAGACGGCACGTTATTGAAACTCAGTATTTATCGTGACATCACTGAAAGGAAAAGGCGCGAAGAAAAGCTGCGGGCTTCTGAGGCCGATTTTGCAAATCTGTTTGAGCATGTAGCCTGCGGTGTTTTCATCAGCAGCAAAGAAGGCAAATTTTTGAACGCCAACCATGCCCTTTTGGATATGCTCGGTTATGATAACAAAGATGAATTTTTAAATATCGATATCGCCAACGATCTTTATGTAAAACCGGAAGAGCGTCAGAAATTCAAAAAAATGATCGAACACGATGGTCGCGTGATCGATTGGGAAGTCGAATTTAAACGCAAAGATGGCAGCACGATCCCGGTGCTGCTCACCGGCCATGTTCGCTATGATCAGCAAGGAAATGTAATTGGATACGAAGGGCTCAATATCGATATTACCCAAAGAAAATTGATGGAACGTCAGCTCAAGGAAGCCCATGATTTTATCAATAAGATCATTCAAAGCTCACCCAATGCCATCACGGCAACGGATATGAAGGGCAATATTCTGATTTGGAACCGCGCGGCCGAGGAAAGCATCGGCTATAAGGCAACCGATGTGATCGGCAAGATGAATATCCAAAAGATATATCCGGATGAGATGGCCCGCAAAGTCATGCAGATGCTCAGAAGCCCGGAAAATGGCGGTGTTGGGCGCCTGAATGCATTCCCGATGGTCTATATGCGCCAGGATGGGGAAGTTATCGAAGGCAATCTGTCAGCCGCCATTATATACGATGCCAGCGGCAAGGAGATTGCAACGGTGGGCTCATTTGTTGACTTGAAAGAGCGCCTCGAAATGGAGCGCGCTTTGCGTAGAACCCAGGAGCAACTCCTGCAGTCGGAAAAACTGGCGGCTATGGGGCGCCTAACCTCTCAAATCGCACATGAATTGAACAACCCGTTGTATGGCATCATGAACACCCTTGAGCTGCTGAAAACCGAAATCTCCACCCAGAGCAAACGCCGCAAAGTTCTGGAGATGGCGCTGTCTGAAACCGTGAGGCTGAGTGAATTATTGCGCAAGATGCTGTCGTTTTCCAAGCCGGACCAGGAGGAGAAACAAGCAGTCGATGTGAACACCGTGCTTGATGAAATTTTGCTGCTGCATGAAAAACAATTGCAGGAGAACGATATCAAAATCAAAACCGATTTCGCACAGCAGCTTCCGAAAATCAAGGCTTCCAAAAACCAGCTGCGTCAGGTGTTTCTCAACTTAGTGGCCAATGCCCGGGATGCCATGCCCAAAGGCGGTACCCTGAATGTGGCGACTTCAGCAGACGCTGAGAATATTGACATTAAAATAGCCGATACCGGTGTCGGTATCAAAGAAGAGCACATCAAAAAGATTTTTGACAGCTTTTTTACCACCAAAGACAGCGTCAAAGGCGTGGGTCTGGGGTTATCGGTTTGCTATGGTTTCATCAAAGATCATGGCGGCGATGTTCAGGTCCAGAGCCAGGAAGGCTCGGGAACCACCTTTACAATCACCTTTCCCATCCTGCAGGAAACAGCAGCCGAACAAGAAGCCTCAGCACCATAACGTTTTCCTCACCGATTCGTATGCCTTGAAGCGATTTCTCAATAACCCCAATAGACCAAAATGAGATTTTCTTCTTGGAAGAGGCTTAAATTAGGTCAGCCAGTGCTAAAGACGCTATCCGAATAATAAAGAAGATTCCCCGCATATTAGATCAAAGTCGTACTTACTCGCCAAAAATTCTATAATTTCTATAAAAACTGAAATTTATCTGAATCGCAAACCAAATTATCGTTAAAAAATTGACCATTTTTTAAAAATATTTTCTAAAATTCACCGAAAAAGCTTGACAAAGCATAAAAACTATATTTATAGAAAAAACTATAATAAATAAAATAAGTGAAAGGAGCGATCATATGGAAGACGTATTAACAGTGTTTAAAGCAAGCCAGCTCTGTAATGTGTCTGCAAAAACCATTATCAACTGGATTGAATCCGGGCATATTAAGGCCTATAAGACCGTCGGCGGACATCGGCGCATCAACCGGTCAGATCTGGAATTTTTCATGAAAAAGCAGGGAATTCCGATTCCGGATCAGGAAGCCGATGGCTTAAAAAGAAAAATTCTGGTGGTCGATGATGATCCGATCATCGTCGAAACCATCGTGCAGGCACTCGAAGAGGACGAATTTGATTATGAAGTGATATCAGCATCCGATGGATTTGAAGCCGGGCTGCAGATCAATCACTTTGCCCCCCATCTGCTGATCCTGGATATCATGATGCCCGATATCAAAGGCTATGAGGTCTGTAAAAAAATTAAGGAAAATCCCGATACGACCAACACTAAAATCATCGTACTGTCCGCTTATCTGGATGAGGATAAGTTTAAAAAGATGAAACAGTACGGCGCGGATGCCTGTTTTTCCAAACCGTTCCCGCTGCCCCAACTCAAAGAAGAGGTGGCCCGCTTGCTCGAGCTGCATTAACCGCACAATAACAAAGGGGACGATCCGCAAAGCCAGCCAAGGAGGCACCATGAAATTAAAGGAAGCTTTGAAAAAAAAGCAATTTGTCGTGACCTCGGAAATTCAGGCGCCCATCGACCAGGAACCGGAAGATCTGGTCCGCAGCCTATCCAAAGTGCGCGGGCGGGTAGATGGTGTTTCACTGTCTGAAGTCGAATTTGAAGGGGTGGTCGGGGACACCATTAATACCTGCCAGCTGTTGGATCAAAATCAATTTGAGCCGATTTATCAAACCACCACCCGAGATAAAAACCGCATTCAATTGCAAAAAGATCTGGTTGACGCCCACGAAGCCGGGATCGATAACCTCCTGGTATTTACCGAGGATTATCGCATTACCGGCGACAGTTTGCAGGAAATGATGTTTTTCCATGTCGACGCCGGTAAATTGCAATCGGTACTGGAACACATCAAAAAGGGACAAACCGTTGAAGGCGATACCCTCAAATCCAAAGCTGATTTTCTGGTGGGATCAGGCGTGGAGTCGTCCTGGGGCAAAAATGTGCCCGATCTGGAAATGAAGGAAATGGAGGAGCTGACCAAAATGGGCACCGGATATTTCCTGACCACGCCTGTTTTTGATGTCGATCAATTTGCCAAGTTTTTGCGCCGGGTCGATACCTTTAACGTGCCGGTCATTGCCGAGGTCATGATCCTGCGCACCGCCGGCATGGGACGCTTTCTCAACCGGCATTTAAAATCCGGCCTGGTGCCGGAATGGATGATCCAGAAATTGGCCCAGGCACCGGACAAGCTCAAAGCCAGCACTGAAATTTTTGCTGATATTGTCACCGGCCTCAAAGATTTGTGCCAGGGCGTTCATATCATTACCATCGGCGGTGAAGAAAAGCTAAAAAATTATCTGGATGCAGCAAAATTAAAATAGGTTTATCCGTTTCCCGGTTGCCCGTTGTGCCCGTTATCGGCAATTGCATTTTTGATTGCCGGTTAACCGGCAAACGGGTTAATCCGCCGCAGGCGGACCAACCCACTAACAAAAGGAGTCAGCCGCTTGGACAACATCGTCTTAACCATCGACAATAAAAAGATTAGCTGTCCCCCCGGGACTTCTATTTTACAAGCTGCGACCCAAAAAGGCATTAAGATACCCCACCTCTGTTTTCATCCGGATCTGAAACCCTTTGGCGCCTGTCGGCTCTGTCTGGTGGAGGATCAAGAAAGTGGTCGCCTGATGGCTTCGTGTGTTACCCCCGTTGCAGCGGATATGAAACTTTTGTCCGATACACCGCGCATCCTGAGCCATCGCCGCAATATCGTCCGCTTGATGATTGCCGAACATCCGGAATCCTGCATAGTTTGCAGCAAGGGCAACCGCTGTCAACTACGATGGGTCGCCTCGCAGATGGGTATTGGCGAAACGGATCTGTATGCCATGCCCAACTACAAGCCTCTGGAGCAGGCCAATCCGTTTATTACCCGTGATTTGAGCAAATGTATTTTGTGCGGAAAATGCATCCGGGCAGATCATGAACTGGTGGTGGTCGGTGCCATTGATTATAATTTGAGAGGTTTTACATCTCGACCGGCAACGGTTCATGAACAGGGGCTTGAGCGCTCAAATTGCACCTTTTGCGGCACCTGCGTTTCCATGTGCCCCACCGGTGCACTGTCGGCCAAAAACAACCAATACGTCGGTAGCCCGACGCAGGAGTCGTTTTCAATTTGCAGTTTTTGCGGCGTGGGTTGCAGCCTGGCCATGGGGCAAACCGCCAACAAAGTCATCGACGTTAATCCGGCGCATTTGCCCGATAGTGTCAACAAGGCCACCCTATGTGTGCGCGGCCATTTTGCCCATGATTTTTTAAATTCGCGACGGCGCCTCATCGCTCCGATGATGCCCAAAAAAGGAGAAGATGATACCACCCAATTGGCCCCGGTTTCATGGGATGAAGCCCTGGATCAGGTGGCCAAACGGTTGCACCAAATAAAGGATGAAAGCGGACCGCAAAGCATTGCTTTCATGGGCTCTTCAAAGTGCAGTAATGAAGAAAATTATCTGTTTCAAAAAATAGCTCGGGTGCTGGTCGGCACCAACAATGTCGACAACGGCGGGTATGTTTCCGGGCAATTTTTAGCAAACATCGTAGATCAAAAAACCGGCGGTGGATGTCGCCCGACACCTTTCAGCGATTTGGAAAAAGCAGATGCCATCGTGGTCCTTGGGGCCGACCCCAACCACTCTCTTCCAGTGGTCAGCTACCATCTGAAGCGCACGGCTAAAAACGGCGTTCCGCTGATTGTGGTCGACCCGCGCAAAACCGAACTGGTTAGCTTTTCATCCTTATGGCTTCCCATCACACCCGGCACCGATCTGGAATTGATCAATGCCCTGGCCGCTTTGCTGCATGAAACCAATGACTACGATTCTGAGTTTATTGACCGCTACGCTGAAGGATTCAGTCTTTTTACCTATGCGTTGTCTTCGCTGGATATGAATAAAGTTTGCCGCTTGACTGGACTTAAGATGCAACAATTAAATGCCATGGCCGAATTGATTAAAGAAAAACGCATCGCATTTGTCATCGGTCATGGCATTTTGCAGCAACGTTATGGCACGCACGCCCTGGGCGCGATTCTCAATCTGTCATTGATGACCGGGAGTCTGGGCACACAGGGTGCCGGACTGTATCTGTTGGCCAGAGAGAGCAATCAGAACGGCGCCATGGATATGGGCACAGTGCCGGACCTGCTGCCCGGAAGATTGCCGATCGTTGAAAATGGCAACCGAAAAGCATGGGAAAAGAATTGGGATGTCAAGATTTCCCCGGATCCGGGCCTGAATATGGCGCGGATTATCGAGGCGGCTGAAAACGGCCAGCTCAAAGCCCTGTATATCATGGGTGAAAATCCGCTGCGGTCTCTACCACAGCCGCAACGTGTGAAAGCAGCGCTGAAAAAGTTAGAGCTCCTCGTTGTGCAGGATATTCTGGACAGTGAAATCGTCAAACTGGCAGATGTAGTTTTGCCCGCTGCCGCTACCAGCGAAAAGAACGGTTCCTTTACCAATTTGGAAGGCCGCATCCAAAATTTTTCAGCCGTGGTGCCTCCGCCCGGCAAGGCCAAGGCCGACTGGGAAATCCTGGATATGCTGGCGTCCCGTTTGGGAGCCCCTGAGGCGTATGGCACCCTCGAAAAAATCCGTGATGAGATCCGCCGTCTGGTACCTGCTTATGCCGAATTAAATGCTGGCGACACCGCCTGGGTGAAACCCGCCAGCCCAATGGCAGTTTTTGGGAACGCCGACACTTCCGAGAAGGTATCTTTTTCACCAGTGGTCTCAACAGCGGATGAACCCGCTGATGGGACTTATCCATTTACGGCCATATTGGGCTCTTTGCGCTATCACCTGGGCAGCGGCACCCGAACGAGCACCTCTGAGCGCATTCAAGATTTTGACCATGTCGGAAATGTGGCCCTTAACAGTTCGGATGCAGATCAACTGAAACTAAAAGATGGGGATACCGTAAAAATTGAGACCCAATGGGGTGAAATCCAACGCAAAATTGATTGCAGCAATCGCATCGAAACCGGCCAGCTTTTTGTTCCGCTGGCGGTCAATGCCAACGATGCCATGAATCTGATTGACTTAAGCGATCTGGCCGAACCGAATGCGGGCGGATGGAAAACATGCGCCGCTAAAATCACAAAGGCATAAGGCGTAAGGCCCAAGGCGCAAGGCATACGGCGCACGTCATGCAGAAGTTCAACCTTGAACCTTGAACCTGACTGTTACGAGCAACTCAACAAATAAATTGCTTAAAAATCAATTTAACTTACAACAGACAGATGGGGCACCCGTATGAAACCACCTGAGATCAATTGGGACCGGATTAACGAAATTATCGAAAAGCATAAAGGCGATAAATGGGGGCTTATTCCTCTGCTTCAGGAAGTGCAGGAACATACCGGATATATACCGCCTGAATCGATAGAGCCGATTGCCGAAGCCATGAATATGTACCCGTCTGAAGTCCAGGGTGTTATTACGTTTTATGCCGGATTTGCTTTGGAGCCCAAAGGAAAATATGTCCTCAGAGTATGCCGCGGCACCGCCTGTCACGTCAAAGGCAGCCGCAGCGTTTTGCGCCTGATGCAAAAAGAGCTGGATCTGAAAGAGGGTGAAACCAGTTCCGATTATCAATTCACCCTCGAAACGGTGGCCTGCTTGGGCGCCTGTTTTCTGGCGCCGACCATGATGATCAACCGGGATTATTTCGGCAAGCTTTCCCCAATCAAGGTCAGCAGCCTTTTGGGAGAGTATCAAAAAAAATAAAACCAGCCGTTTGCCACGCAAGCATTTGCGGTAGACGGAATATCTGAGCGAAAGGGAGATTCTGCCAAATGGAGAAGCTTTCATCCATCGGAAAGCTGGAGTGGCTCCGCAATAAAATCCAGTCCCGCAAAAAAGAAGGAACCATCGAAGTGCATGTGTGCATGACCGGCTGTCGGGCTTACGGCGCCGCCGGTGTGCTGGGGTCCTTAAAAGATGAAGTCAAAAGCCAAAAGATTTCGGATCGGGTGGAAATCCGTGCCACCGGCTGTCACGGTTTTTGTGCCAAGGCACCGGTGATTGCCATTGAGCCCATGGGGGTTCAATACCAAGAAGTGGAGCCGAATGATGCCGCCGAAATCGTCGCTCAGACTTTGAAACGCAGCCAGCTCATCGACCGCCTGGCCTATCACGAACCCAAGACGCATCAACCGGTCTATTACCGCAACCAGATCCCTTTTTACGCCAAACAGGAACGACGGGTTTTGGCCAACTGCGGCCGCATCGATCCAACCCGAGTCGAAGATTATATTGCCGATGGCGGCTATCAGGCCCTGGTCAAGGCGTTGTCGAAAATGTCGCCCGAACAGGTCGTCGAAGAGGTTCTGACTGCTAAACTCAGAGGCCGAGGCGGAGCGGGGTTTCCCACCGGACTCAAATGGAAATTCGCTCGACAGTCTGAAGGCCGGCCCAAGTATACCGTCTGCAACGCTGATGAGGGCGATCCCGGTGCATTCATGGATCGCGCCATTTTGGAAGGCGACCCGCATGCGGTGGTGGAAGGGATGCTCATCGGTGCCTATGCCATGGGCAGTGAATACGGCTACATCTATGTGCGCGAAGAGTATCCGATCGCCATCGATCATCTTAACATCGCCATCGACCAGGCCAATGAATTGGGGCTTTTGGGCGAAAACATTTTGGGCACCGGATTTAATTTTGATCTCTCTCTGCGCTTGGGTGCCGGGGCGTTCGTCTGCGGTGAAGAAACGGCCCTGATGGCCTCGATCGAAGGCAAACGCGGCATGCCCCGGGCCAGACCGCCTTTTCCGGCGCAGGCAGGTATTGATGCCAAACCGACGAATATCAACAATGTTGAAACCTGGGCCAACGTCCCGTTAATCATTAAAAACGGAGCGGATTGGTACGGCCAGGTGGGCACCGAAGAGAGCAAAGGCACCAAAATCTTCTCTCTGGCGGGCAAGGTCAACAACACCGGACTGGTGGAGGTGCCAATCGGATCCACCGTCAAAGACGTCATTTATGACATTGGCGGCGGCATACCAAAAGGTCGCGCGTTTAAGGCCGTTCAAATGGGCGGGCCGGCCGGCGGCTGTGTGCCACCTCAATTTTTAAGCCTTGAAATTGATTACGATACGGTCCAGCGCATCGGGGCCATCATGGGGTCGGGCGGTATGGTGGTCATGGATGAAAATAACTGCATGGTTGAAATCGCCCGCTTTTTCCTCAGCTTCACCCAGTCAGAATCCTGTGGTAAATGTGCACCCTGCCGTCTGGGCACCACCCAGCTGCTGGAAATTCTGACACGCATCACCCAGGGCAAGGGCCGTATGGAAGACATTGATACGATCCGGCAACTGGGAGAGACCTTGACTGAGGCATCCTTGTGCGGTCTGGGACAGGCCTGCTCCAAACCGGCCCTTTCGACCCTCAAATATTTTCTCAAAGAATTTGAAGACCACATCAAAGAACATCGCTGTGCCGGAGCAGTATGCGATTCGATGGTGATTTCCGCCTGTCAGCATGCCTGCCCGGCAGGCATTGATGTGCCCAATTATGTGGCGGCGATTGCTGATGGCGAATATGATAAATCGGTTGAGATCATTCGCGAGCGCAACCCGTTTCCGGCGGTTTGCGGGCGTATCTGTATCCATCCCTGCGAGTTCAAATGCCGGCGCGGAGAACTGGATCAGCCCGTAGCGATTCGGGCCCTTAAACGCGTGGCCTCTGACTGGTATTTCAAAAACATCGGCCCCCAAAGAGAGCCTTTTCCGGTAACCCGCGAGGAAAAAGTGGCCGTCGTCGGAGCGGGGCCGGCCGGCTTAACCTGCGCCTATTTTCTGGCAAAAATGGGATACCAGACCACCGTTTTTGAAGCCCAATCGGTGGCGGGCGGCATGCTGGGCATTGCGGTACCGGAGTTCAGGCTACCGCGCCAAGTGATCGAAGAAGAAATCCAATATATTCAAAACTGCGGTGTTGAAATCCGCTATAACGCACCCATTGATGCCAAACACACCTTTAATGACCTGCTAAATGAGGGCTACAGCGCGGTATTTATTGCCGCCGGAGCCCAGGCCAGCAAGCAAATCGGTATCCCCGGAGAAGAAGAAGGCCTCGAAGGCATTTACTATGGCCTTGATTTTTTAACCCAGGTCCGCATGGGCGAAAAGGTGCCGTTAAGCGGCAAAACGGTGATCATCGGCGGCGGTAATGTGGCCGTCGACGTCGCCCGGACCGCTTTAAGGACCGGCGCACAGGAGGCACAAATATTCTGCCTGGAGCCCCGTGATGAGATGCCGGCCTGGGAGCAAGATGTGGATGAGGCCATCGATGAGGGTATTGTCATCAACCCCGACCTGTCGCCAAGTAAAATCACCCACGAAAAGGGCAAGGTGACGGGCGTTGAGTTCACGCGCTGCATCTGCGTCTTTGACGATGAGGGCTGTTTTAATCCCACCTGTGATCTCGACGACACGCGCTTTGTGGATGCCGACAATGTCATTATCTCCATCGGCCAGGCCGCCGACATGTCGTTTCTTTCTGCCGACAGCCAGCTGGAGCGTGAACTCTGGGGCGCCCTGGTGGTGGACACCAACACACTGGCCACCAATGTGCCAGGTGTTTTTGCTGGTGGGGATTTTACCACTGGTCCGACCTTTGTGATTCGTGCAATTGCATCCGGCCGGCGGGCGGCTATTGCCATCGATAAATATCTGGGCGGTGACAAAAGTCGCGTGTATATCCCGGATGAAAAATCACCGCGGCATACGGGCACCAAACTGGCGCTTGAAAAAGAAGATATGGAGGACAAGCCCCGGGTGGAGGTCGAAGTCGAAAATGCCCAGGAACGGATAAGGGATTTTAGAGAAGTTGAAAAAGGATTTAGCGAAGAGGAGGCTTATCGCGAAGCCATCCGCTGCCTTCGATGCGATCTTGAAAAAGAGGAGAATGCGATATGATTCGATCCATAACGCAAAAAAAACCGGACAAAGAAATTGAACGCCTCTTGAAAGGACTTAACCGGATTTTCATTATTGGGTGCGGAACCTGTGTGACCCTTACCCGCACCGGCGGAGACCCGGAAGTGCGCGCCATGACAGAAGAGTTGTCCACAAAGGGTAAAATGGTTACCGGTCAAACAGTGGTACCGGTTGCTTGTGACAATCTAACCCGTGAGTTTCTGAGTGATTTTGGCGAGCAGATCAATCAGGCCGATGCTCTGCTGATCATGACTTGTGCCTTTGGCGTTCAAAGCATTGCCCGCCAGTTGCACAAGATGGTCATTCCAGCCCTGGATACCCTGTTCATCGGCAAAGAATCGGCGGTGGGATTGTTCGATGAGATCTGCACCCAGTGCGGTACCTGCATCATCGGCGAAACCGGTGGTATTTGCCCGGTGACCAACTGTCACAAGGGTTTAGTCAATGGTCCCTGCGGCGGTACCAATCACGGCAAATGCGAAATCGACGTTAACAAAGACTGTGTCTGGACTTTGATTTACAATCGTCTCAATGAACTGGGACGGCTCGAATCCATGCGAAAATACCAAAAACCGCGTAATCATCTGGGTGAGCCCAAGCCTGGGAAATTTGAGCTTCCAGAAGGATAAATCTGGTTAATGGTTTTTCGTTATTGGTTAACAGAGACAGAAAAAATTTAGCTGTATTTAAATGGATCTTAAATAGAAGGGGAGTTTGAGATGCCAACAAAATTTAAAGAAGCTTTGGATTCCGGTAAATTTGTGGTGACCAGTGAGGTTGCCCCGCCAAAGGGAACCAACCTTGAAAAATTCAAGCACCATATCGAATTGTTAAAAGACAAGGTCGACGCCATGAATGTCACCGATCATCAGAGCTCGGTGATGCGTTATCCGTCTCTGGGTGGCGCGATGCTGGTTCAAGAAATGGGCGGGGAGGTCATATTGCAGATGACCTGCCGGGATCGCAACCGGCTGGCATTACAGGCCGATCTTTTGTTTGCTTCCTCGCGCGGGATTCAAAATGTTCTTTGCCTTACCGGAGATTCGATCATTTTAGGGGATCATAAAGAAGCCAAGAGCGTTTTTGACATGGACTCCAGCCAGTTGTTGAAAACGGTGCGCCTCTTGGAGGCAGGCAAAGACCTTGGCGGCAACGATCTGGATGGCGGGGTTTCATTTTGTGCCGGTGCCATCGTAACACCTGAAGCAAACCCGCTTGAACCGCAACTAATCAAATTTGAAAAAAAGCTGGAGGCCGGCGCTGAGTTTATTCAAACCCAGGCGGTTTATGACCTGGATAAATTCAAAGAATTCATGGATTACGCGCGGCAGTTCAATACCAAGATCCTGGCCGGTGTTATTTTACTGACCTCGGCGCCTATGGCCCGGTTTATGAATAAAAATATCGCCGGGGTTTTTGTGCCGCAGGATCTGATTGATGAAATGGCATCCGCACCCAAAGGCCAGGCGCTGGCCAAAGGGATTGAAATTACCGGCCGCATGATTAAACGCATTCATGATGAAAATATGTGCGACGGCGTGCACATCATGGCCATCGGCAAGGAAGAGAAGGTGCCGGAGATTATGCAGACAGCAGGATTGATATAGTAAATCGTTCTCTAAAATACACCTAATTCATCTAAGCGGGTAAAAAACAATGGGTTGAGCCCGTTGCCCGCTTGTCCGCCTCTGGTGGGTTAGCCCGTTTGCCGGTTAAAAAGCGATTAGGTATGCATCTCAAATAAACGGGCACAATCCGCCTGTGGCGGACACATCCGGCCAACTTAAAAAAGGGTTTTAAAAACTCACCAGGAAATTCCCTACCCCGATTTTCTTTGCACCTTATTTCCATATTTGATATTGAGAGCCAAAATACGGTGAGCGACGGTGCCTTTATGATGCGAAAAATACAGTTCAAACGGGTGTTTGCCAGCGGTCTGTTGATCGGGCTGATGTTAATAGCAGGTTTTTCGATGGGGCTATGCGCGCAGGGGGATTCATCGGAAAATTCGCTCAAAATTGCCCTTTTGCCCATTTTGGATACATTTCCCTTTTACGTGGCTGAGGCGCAAGGTTATTTTGATCGCTACGGTGTTACGGTTACGGCCGTACCGGTGGGCAGCGGGTTGGAAAGAGACCAACTGATGCAGTCCGGTGCCGTGGACGGCATGCTCAACGAAATGGCCTCCACCGCAAGCTTCAATCGTGATCGTATTCAGGTTAAGATTATTTCAGCCGCCCGCAAAGCCTATCCGCACTATCCTCTCTTTCGGATATTGGCAGCTCCCGGCAGCAACATTGCCACCGCGGCCGACCTGAAAGACATCCCCATTGGAATTTCTAAAAACACGATCATCGAGTACGTCACCGATCGTTTGATGGTCGCCGGCGGTCTAATACCGGCGCAAATATCCAAAAAATCTGTTCCGGTGATACCGGAACGCTATCAACTGCTGATACAGGGGCAGCTGAAGGCGGCCACTTTGCCGGATCCGCTGGCTAAAAGCGCTCTTGAAGCCGGTGCCGGTGCTGTCATCGACGATTCGACACACCCGCAGTATAGTGTCAGTGTGTTGACCTTCCATCTGAATGCCGTCGAAAACAAGGCCGGCGCTGTGCGTCAATTTTTAAAGGCCTGGAATCGCGCCGCACAGGATATCAATGCGAACCCGGATTCTTTCCGCAACCTTTTGCTTCAAAAAATCCGGGTTCCCAAAAATATTCAGCAAACCTATCGTATTCCGCCCTTCCCGTTGCGGGAGGTCCCCAGTGCCGCGCAATGGGCAGACGTGATGGACTGGATGGTGTCCAAGGGGCTTTTAAAAACACCTATCCCATATAAGGATTCTGTTACAAGCAAATTTTTGCCCTAAATTTTGCATAAAAACTTTTTACATGAAAATTAATGAGAGATTAAAAATCATAATTACAGATAGCTTGACAAAGAGTTATTTAAAAAAAGTTACAGATACACTACAAATGATAAATATCATTATATCTCATTAATTTTCACCCTGAAGACAACGCGGCGAGCAAGAGGTTCCCATAGGTCCGCCTCAGGCGGATTATTAAGGGCGAAGCATAGTACACTATAGCTTCGCCCTTAAGTGCCTTGCCTATGGAAGCCTCTAACTCGTGTAAAATTAGGCAATATTAATAAAGCCCGATGATTAATATTAAAAATCTAACCTTTGCTTACAGCGGTCAGCCACCAATCTTTCAGGGATATGAACTCGAGATCGATCGCGGGGAAGCACTTTCCATTATCGGCCCTTCAGGTTGCGGCAAAACAACCCTTTTGTATTTACTGGCCGGCTTGCGCCACCCCCAAGCCGGCGATATTGTCATCGATCAAAAACCGATCAACCGCCCGCGACCGCGCAGTGGACTGGTGCTGCAGGATCACGGCTTATTGCCGTGGCAAACGGTCAGAGAAAATGCCCGTCTGGGGCTGACCATCTGGGGATTTTATGGATCTGACGGCCGGCACGCTCCGGTCGATGCAAAGATCAGCCCGCAGGAAGCTGATCGACGCGTAGACGATTGGCTCACAAAACTGGGGATCGAGAACCTGCGTGATCAATACCCGCTAAAGCTGTCCCGCGGCCAGCGTCAGCGAACAGCTATCGCCCGTACCCTGGCCATGCAGCCCGACCTACTGTTAATGGATGAACCCTTTTCAGCCTTAGATGCGCCCACCCGGGAAGACCTGCAACAGTTCATTATCGATCTGCACGCTGTTTCCGACCTAACCTATGTTATCGTAACCCATGATATCGAGGTCGCAGTGGTCATGGGAAAAAAAATCCTGGTGCTGGAAAAAGGCTGTAATCAAAAAGCCCAAATAATCGAGAATACCTGTGCCGGGCTCGCAGCCGGTCGCACACAGGATGAATTTCAGCAAACCTGCGAAGATGTCCGCCAATTACTGGGATCGCTGACATGAACAACCGCTTAAATAGTCGCGCCGTTCTCATCGGCCTGTTGATGTTTTTTGCCATCTGGCAGGTCTTGGCCTGGATAATCCATCGACCCATCCTGCCCTCTCCTTTGCAGGTCTTGCCGATTTTTGTGGGCTCGCTGTTTGGTGAGCTGGGGATTCACTTTTTGGCCAGTAGCGGCCGTGTTCTGGCAGCTATCGCGCTGGCTGTTGTCAGTGCAGTGCCCATCGGATTGGGCCTGGGGCAGATGCCCCAGATCGATCGCATCTTTGCGCCATTGATCGCGATTGTCTACCCCATTCCTAAAATCGTGTTTTTACCGGTCATCTATGTTTTGATGGGCATCACCGATATTTCTAAAATCTTTCTAATCGCTCTGATCATCTTTTTCCAGATACTGGTGGTGGTCAGAGATGAAGCCGCTAACCTGCATCCGGAATTGATCCTGTCAGTGCGCTCACTGGGTGCCGGCCGGCGGGCGCTCTTTCGCTATGTTTACTTTCCGGCCTCTTTGCCAGCGGTGCTGACCGCACTGCGTGTATCCGTTGGAACTGCCGTGGCGGTCCTGTTTATTGCCGAGCAGTCTTTAACCACTTATGGGTTGGGCTATTATATCGTCGTTGAAACCTATCAGGTGCTGCGCTATCCGGAAATGTACGCCGGCATCCTGGCCATGGGACTGCTGGGCCTGATCCTGTATCTGATCATTTATCATCTCGAGCTGAAAGTGAATCGATATCAGGCGGAAGCTCAATAATAAGCACCATATCCATAATGAACACGCCAAAAATCGAAAACCAAACAAAAACTCAGGCTTGGATACTGGCAGCCCGGCCCCGAACACTGCCAGCAGCAGTCGCGCCGGTATTGGTCGGCACTGCTTTGGCCATCGCTGATCAGCAATTTGCGTGGCTGCCAGCCGCAGCGGCCCTGGCGGTAGCTTTGCTGCTGCAAATCGGCGTTAATCTGGCAAACGATTACTTTGATTTTATCAAGGGCATCGATACCCAGGATCGCATCGGCCCGCCCCGGGTAACCCAAAGCGGCATGCTTCCAGCCAAACAGGTGAAAACCGGCATGCTGATGTGCATTATGGCGAGCATCCTCCCGGGTCTCTACCTGGCAAGTGTTGGTGGCTGGCCGGTTATTCTGATCGGATTGTTAAGTTTCGCGGCGGCCTTGGCTTACAGCGGTGGGCCCTATCCGCTGGCGTCCCACGGGCTTGGAGATCTTTTTGTCTTTGTTTTCTTTGGACTGGTGGCGGTATGCGGGACCTATTATGTCCAGGCGTTGCGCCTAACCCCGATGGTCTGGCTGATGGGCGCCATCCAGGGGCTGCTGATCACCGCCATCCTGGTCGTTAACAACCTCAGAGATATTCAAACCGACCGACACAGCGGAAAACGAACCCTGGCGGTCAGAATCGGTGAGCGTGGATCCAGGATTGAATACCTGCTGTTGCTGGCCGCTGCATACGCCATACCCATCATCCTGTGGCTGGGCGGTAGGAGTCCGGTCTGGGTGATCCTGCCGCTTTTTTCCTTGCCTCTGGCCATTTCTTTAACCCGCCGCATCTGGAACAGCACCGGGGGTCCTGAACTCAATCAAGCGCTGGCCAGCACGGCCAAACTGGCGCTGGTCTATAGCTTGCTGCTGTCCATTGGCATCATCCTCTAATTGGAAGCTATCTTAAAAATGCATCTAACCCGCCAGAGGCGGACAGGCGCCCAATGGTCCGCCAATCTTCGTGGCGGATTAAAAACCGATTCAAAATGTTCGAATACTAGTCCGCCGGAGGCGGACTCCACTTTTGAATCGGTTTTCGCCTTGCTTTGTTGAACACCTTAATGATTTAGAATCAGACGTGAAATCCCGCATTCATGCGGGAAGCGTGATCTACTATTTTTAAGATAGCCTCTACATATATTGAGCCTGCTGGCCGGTAAAAAATTAGAATCAAGCTTTTTTCGGATTTTAACATGCTTCATCCGTCGGTGGCGGGCTTAACCGGCAAACCTGAATGAAATGGATGCTAGTAATCCCAGGGGGGACCGTCAACCATCGACGGTTGTGGAGGACGAAGGGTATTGAGAATGTCTGGATCTTCATCAATTTGATTCAAAAAAAATGTATCTTCGCGCGAGATAAATTCTTCATCCAGATGTTGGCCCCAAAGAAGCAGCCCCCCTTTTAGGACGGTTCCGTTTTGATACTGCAGCGTTAACAGTTCCTGATCCTTTTGGGAAAAGATCAGGGTGGTGCCGCGGTGAGATGCGGCGCGGATAATCAGCGGTTTTGGGCCCAAATGACGCCATGACAATGCCAGATCCTTAAAAAATGATTTTCCGACACGGAAGACACCATGGCGCTCTGCCCAGGGTTTTGGCAATGAAAAGCGCAGGGGTATCTTGTCTCCGGCAGGTCCCACAATTTGCGGCCGGTTCTCCAGCGGATATCCTTCCGGCACCAGGATGATCAATCCGGACGGCGGACCAAAATATTTATCCGAAAGGGTTCTGAGCGGGATCCGTCTGCCTTTGATTTTACCCTCGTCAATCAAGCGATTGATCTGCATAATCGTTAGGTTGGCAAATACATAACTGCCCGGGTCGGTATGCGGATGCCAGCCATCCCAGGTCAGCTCATTTCTGGCGAAAAAAGTTTGCCGGCTGCCTTCATCGTAAAATACGCTGTGGGGAAATTTGACCAGGGCTGTAAACAGCCGATTGGCGGGAAATATATGAACATTGGGATATTTGGCCACCAGTTTTCGCAGGTGACGGTTGAGTTGCGCGTATTCCTCATAGCACAGTTTCTTGGGTCTGGGCTTGCTGTTTTCGAGGCGGTATTCTTTCGGTGGTTTGCCCCGGGTGCAGTCGATGAGATTTTCAAAAAATAGATCACCTAACAAAACGATGGGTCTGTAATTTTCTTTTTTGACATAAGCTTCATTGCCACCTGCGGAGCAATCATAAAGATCACTTTCACAGTCCAGTGCCAGACCGGCCACCAGATCATCGAGCACTTTTGTTTTGTCGTCGGTATATTCCAGAACTTTCATGTCGTGGTAAGTGACATCCATCGCCATTACCAACCGCGGGCGTCTGTGCCTATAATAATATTTAGCTGCTCTTTGGTAGGAAGCTGGAAAGTACCAGGGGAATACATGCCCGTCACTGCCCAGGCAAAGCTGATCGGCCACAACCTCAGAAGCTGAGCGCGCCATGAGTCCATGGGACACTGAGGCCCCAAGCCCCATAACAGGGCCCATTTCTGACAACTCCCGTGCCAAAGCAGGATCGGTCTCACAGTAGGTCGGCAATGGATCACCCCGGGCAACAGTTGCCGCAATCAAAAAAATCAGGCCAAAAACAGAATACAGATATTTTATGATGGCAAACCTCGTGTCGTTGAAATTGCCTTTTCGGGGCTGAAGGGTTGTCTTCTATCACAAATCCAGGCCGGTGGCCAAAGGAAAATGGTACGTCGCCTCTGTTCGATAGCGTTAGCGCAGCTTAAGCATCGAGTTCACCGCGCCGTATGCGGAGGCGATTGCCACTCCGGCACCACATTTCAAACGCTTCCAATCGTTGTGTGCCAGAATAGAACCGACCGCAAACAGATTATTAAAGGCCGGGCGCCCTGAATCATCCAGAGGACGAAAGTTGCGATCAACTTTCAGACCGGCCTGATTGATGAGGTGCCCCCGGGGATCGAGAAGGTCTCGACGATGCCAGTCGGCCCGGCTGGTTGGCTGGTAGACCGGTAAATTAAAAATGGATTCACGGATGTACGTTCGATTGGCGTGTAACCCCCCACCAATGAATCGGCCAGTGGCCAAAATGATACCGTTTGAGCGCACGGTACGCTCGACCGCATCGCGACCGATTTGGATTTGAAAATGACCATTGGTCGTGGGGTGCACATGCAGCGCCCGGGTCAACGAAAAATATTGGACCTCTTTCAAACGCAGCCCCTTTTCGAAAGCTTGGTTTAGGCGTATACCGGGGACCGAAGGCGGCATGGTCGGAATTTCAAAAATCGGAACACCAACTAAGGCCTCAAGATCGGACCTGATCTCAGCGGTACGATGCAGCCCCAAAATGGCTGGCAGCCCCAGAGCCTTTGATTTTTTGAGCAGCGGGCTTACCACGGCGGCCAGCTTTTCACGATTTTCAGGCAGCAGCAGGGCATTGGCCATACGTTCCGCATAGACCTCATTTAAATGCGCCATGCCCGGAAAGGAGATCCGCGCTGAGCGCAAATCAGGCCAGTCGGTCTTCAGGACGGTGGTAATCTGGCGGGCGCTGAAGCCCTTGAGGCCGCGAATATCGATGATTAAACAGGCCTGCTTTTTCTGCAGGGCCTTAACCCCGTTCCACATGGTGTGCGGCACTGCGTATGTCTGTTTCACAGTTCCCAGAGCCGTCAGAACACTGCTGTTATGTTTGAGGTGCCGTTGATAGACAAGACCGGCTGCTTTCAAATGGTCTAAAATTTCATCAAAGGCGGCTTTGATATCCTCTTTTTTTAAGCGCGCGTAAGGGTGGTCGGGCATATTCCTGATCAGTTTCTTTATAGCCGCCCAGGGATCGCGCCATAGTCGCTTCTCACCGGCCGGGTAAACCGCCAGCAGATCCAGCAAACCGCTCGCAAAAATGGTTTCCGCCGTATGCCCCATGTGGACCACCTGCAGGTCTCTGGCAGCCGCAAAATGGGCGGCCGCCATTCCGGCCAGCCCGCTGCCGATTACGCATAGGTCACATTCTATCGTTTTTGCATCAGTCATCCAAAGCTGTGCCTTTTAAGAAGGTCTAAAGTTACGATCAATGGCTACTGGTCGCTGGCTGCTGGCTGCTGGCTCTTTTTTTATGAAGCGGCGGTAGTGCCTATTATTTGATTAATTCCGCACCTATTAAAAAGCCGAGGACGAGGACGAGTAGGAGGACGAGTAGGATAAAGGGTATAAATTTTTGTCCTCGTCGTCGTCCTCGACCTCGTCCTCGATAAAACAAGCCATGCGCTACACGTAAAGCAGAATCTTCAACTTTGTAGCTTCGCTACAATTCGAGCCCAAACAACCCGCAATGCAAGGCTTCCATCAGTTCGGACTGCACCAGCTGTTTGTCCCAGAGCGTCGGATACTGCCCATGCCAGCGTTTGTTGAGAAATGCTCTAAGGTCGGCTAAATGCATACCCGACTTCAGCTGCCCCTGATCAGATAAATAAGCGGTCACGCGCACGCCGCAAAATGTGCCCTGACAGGCGCCTTTCCCGACTCGGCTGCGCAAAGCGATGGCCGTCAGGTCCGGTTCACCATTTTGCCTGCGAATGGATCCCACGATGGAATCCACCGCACTGGCGGGCACCATTTCACATTCACACAGCAAAAGATCTTGCGGGTCGTGCTTTTTCATCCATAATTTGGGGGCCAGCCCGGGTTGGGTCCACCTGGCGGGCAAGGTTTCCGGAAGGGGATCGGTTTTTGTCAGGCAGGGTCGGGTAACGCCCAGCCGGCTGCAGACCAGATCGGCTGTTTTTTCGGCCATCAGTCGATAAGTGGTCAATTTGCCTCCGGAAATCGTAACAAAATTATTCAGACCGTCTGCTCCATGATCGATGAGCGCAAATCCGCGACTGATGTCGCGATCATCGCCGGCCGACGCTGCCCCCACCAGTGGCCTGACGCCTGAGTAGGCGCGAATATATCGGACCGATTCCAGAGCCGGAATCATCTTAATCGCCTCACCCACCATTGCATCCACCTCTTCTATGGTAGGATAGACCTGATTCAGGTTGTCGATACGAATTGAAGTGGTCCCCAGAATAGACACCGTGCCGCCCGGCACCAGGATGTCTGCATTGGCAGACGCACGCAGACGATTGATCACCCGATCGGTTATTCTACTATGGGTAATCAGCAGGCTGCCTTTAGAACAGACCATGTCAATCTTCACACCGGCCAGGGCGGCAATTTCAGCGGCCCAGGCACCGGTGGCGTTGACTACCTGCTCTGCTATGACAACCAGCTT
This sequence comes from Desulfobacterales bacterium, assembly GCA_030066985.1. Lineage (NCBI taxonomy): Bacteria > Pseudomonadati > Thermodesulfobacteriota > Desulfobacteria > Desulfobacterales > Desulfobacterales bacterium. Next base: position 25,485 of record JASJAN010000009.1, on the reverse strand, counting down.
CTCACCGGTAACCGTGTCCTGCAAACGCGTCGCCTGAATGGTATTCTTCTTTTTCTGAAACCCGATAACTTTGGTAAATCGAAGCAAGGTGCAGCCCAGCTTCTGTGCATGGGCGATATTTTCCAACGAAAGTTTAAAGGGATCAATCGAGGCATCTTTAACCGCATAAGCTGCAATGAGTTTGTCGGTCAGAACCGGCTCCAGTTCGCGCACCTCCGTAACGTCCAATTCTTTTACAAAAATATCACTCTGGGCACACAGCTGCGGAAAATCCGCTACGTAATTCTCATCATCACCTTCCACGGCCACAAACAGTCCCCCAGTGTCTTCAATACAATGGGGCGCCATCTTTTTTAACAGCGCACCTTCTGCGCGGCATTCCCTGGCGCTGCCCTGATCAGATGAAACATAGCGCGCCCCACTGTGCAACAGGCCGTGATTGGCCCCGGAAGTTCCCGAATTGATATCATTTTGCTCGACCAGAATCGAATCAACACCACGCAGTGCCAGATCGCGGGCAAGTCCGGTGCCGGTCGCCCCCCCGCCGATTATTAAGACTTGCGTTTCAATTTTTCTCACTGTTGAATCACTCCGAATCTGCTTTACGCTCAAACAGAATCCTATTCATTTCCCGAATGAGATCTTCTTCCTTGCCAATCGCAATCATGGTGGCTGCCGCCAGCCGATGGCAGGCATCCGAAAATCCGCCCAGCCGATCGGTGGCTTCGGGCAGAAAAGTGTTCAGCGCCATGGCAGTGCCTTTTTTGATTTTTTCTTCCAGAGGCGCTGGTGCCCGCATGGAAATATTGACGGCCTGCAAGGGCAGATGACCATAGCGCGGAATCTCGTTGGGAATCAATTGAAATCCGGCGATGTATTTATCCGGGTCAAAAAAAGCGGCATTTTTATGGGTCTCACAAAACGCACCGATCATTTTACAGCCCATGGGCGCAAAACGATCCTGCACATGAAACCATTGGATATGCGATGTCTGCTGTAACGCACCCTGCTCTAACCGCAAAATTTCAGCCTCAAATGCCTTTTGATGTATCTGTTTGAATCGCGCCAGCATTTGATCCGCGATTGCGGTTTTTCCGTCAAGACAAACCCGAATGCCCATATCAGGTCCCTCATCAAGATAACCGGCTGCGCCCAGTATGTCCAGGTCGCGGGCCAGCGTCTCCAGCAAAGTGTCTTGATTTGAAGATTTCAGAAAATATTCCTCGCCGGCTTCATGTGTTTTTATTTTCAGCTTTTCCTGACGAACAGCTTCCAGAGCCGCTTTTCGATTCTCGCTTACCAGACGTCCATCAACATAAAAACCGTCACCCACTGCCCCGATGGCAGCAATATGCGCCAGGTCGACATTCGCCGGATCCAGTGTGCGGGCGAACAAATAACAGGTGGTTGACGCGCTGATATCACGATCGCCTTTTAAACCGAACAAATCCGGATCGAGATTATGAACTTGCGGATCGGTGGCAGGATGTGCCACATGATGATCGAGTATCAGGGTTAAATTGCGGCCTTTATTTAGATCGGAAATCAGGGGTGCGATACGACCGGCCAGATCGGTGAACACATATAACGCGCCTTTGCTTTCAAAGGCCTTTTCCAACAGCTGGGGATAGGGTTTTTCCAGGCATAGGCGCTGAATTTCAAATCCCTGGCGTTTAAAAGCCCGGGTCAGGATGGCGCCCGAACTGAGCCCATCGGCGTCATTATGGTGGAAAATATGAGCTTTTCTGGCAGGCCATTTCTGCACGGCATCGATGGCAACAGCCATGGCCTTGATGAGTGGTTGTGTCATAAAGTTAGGATGGCCTCTGTTAGTCCCCGATTCTTTTTCCGTTCTCCTTATCGAACAAATGTAATCTTTGCGGGGAAACACTCAAAAACAGGGAGCTGCCCTTTTTGTAATCATGTATATCCGGCAGGCGAAGGGTAAAAAGAGAGCTGCCTTTCCTCGATTTGCCATGCACCAGGGTATCGGCACCGAGGGTTTCCAGATGGTCCACCTGCATCTTGATGGTGCCGTCGCCCTCCTTTGCTATGCTGAAATGCTCGGGTCGGATACCCACGACGACCGCCTTGTCGCAATAATCAGGCTCTAAATGCGGAAAAATGGTTAAACAATCGGAGCCGGAAAGTTCAAGAGACTGCCCGTCGCGGCTGGTGCGCCCCTCAAAAAAATTCATGGCGGGTGAACCGATAAAGCCGCCCACAAAAAGGGTGGCCGGTCTTTCATATACCTCCAGCGGAGACCCAATTTGCTCTACATAGCCATTTTCCATGATAATTAAGCGATCCCCTAATGTCATGGCTTCGACCTGGTCATGGGTCACATATACACTGGTGATGCCCAGTGTTTCATGCAGGTTTCTCAGCTCCAGGCGCATCTGAACGCGCAGCTTGGCATCCAGGTTGCTCAACGGTTCATCAAACAAAAAGACCTTGGGCTCGCGCACGATGCAACGGCCCATTGCCACGCGCTGGCGCTGTCCCCCGGATAACTGGCGGGGTTTGCGATCCAGAAATTCTGTCAATTCTAGTATCTTGGCCGCCCGTTGAACCCGCTCTTCAATTTCCGCTTTGGGCATCCGCCGAATTTTGAGACCGTAGGCCATATTTTTGAAAACCGTCATGTGCGGATAAAGGGCATAATTTTGAAAAACCATGGCAATGTCGCGATCGGCGGGCTCGAGCTGGTTCACCACCTTACCGTTAATGGCAATATCACCCTTGGTAATCACTTCCAGCCCGGCAATCATGCGCAATACGGTGGACTTGCCACAGCCGGAAGGGCCTAAGATGACGATAAACTCACCATCATGAATATCACAGGAGATGCCGTGAATAACTTCATTCTGGCCAAAGGATTTATAAATATCTTTCAGACTGACATCCGCCATACACTTTCTCCTATTTTTCGGTTTCAGTCATACCGCGCACAAACTGTTTCTGCATAAAAATCACTACCAGCACCGGCGGGATCATGGCCAGCATGGTGGAAGCCATGATGATATGCCAATCGGCCTGGCCCTCACCGACATCGAGCATTCTTTTGATGCCAATCAGAAGCGTATAGTAACTCTCATCTCCGGTGACCAGTAGCGGCCACAGGTATTGATTCCAGCCGTAGATGAACAAAATAACAAACAACGCCGCAATAGATGTCCGCGACATGGGTAACAAAATATCAAAGAAAAACCGCATGGGTCCGCCGCCGTCAATACGGTGGGCCTCGCACAACTCATCGGGCACCGTCATGAAAAACTGGCGAAACAGGAAGGTGGCGGTGGCCGATGCGATGAGCGGAAAAATCAGACCGGAATACGAGTCCAGCATCTTCAAATCCGCCACCACCTTATGGGTGGGCAAAATGCGAACCTCCACCGGCAGCATTAAGGTGATAAAAATCATCCAGAAAAAAAACATGCGGAAGCGGAATCTGAAATAGACGATGGCAAAGGCGGACAGCAGGGATATAGATATTTTACCGATGGCAATCCCAAGTGCCATGATCAGGCTGTTGAGCATCATGGTGCCCACGGTAGCGCCGACTTCACCACTGCCGACGGTCAGGGCCTGGTGATAGTTTTCGATCAGGTGGCGACCGGGCAAAAATGGGAAGAATGAAGTGATCGTTTCCAGGCTGTGAGTGGAGGCCACAAAGGTCGTGTAGATCGGAAAGGCAATTATGAGACAGCCCAGGAGCAACAGTGCATGGGTCAAAAATGTAAGCCAGGGTCGATGCTCGACCATTGTTTACTCCTTTAATAATGAACTTTTCTTTCGATATAGCGAAACTGGATCACCGTCAGGGCAATCACAATGAACATCAAGATGACCGACTGAGCGGCTGAACCGCCCAAATCCAAACTTTCGAAGCTGTCGTGATAAATTTTAAAGACCATAATATTGGTGGCTTCATTGGGGCCGCCTTCGGTAATGGCGTGAATAACCCCAAAGGTATCGCAAAAGGCATATACCAAATTCATGACCAGCAAAAAGAAAAACGTCGGTGAAAGCAGCGGAAAGGCAATCGTCCAAAAGCGTTTGGCCGGAGACGCCCCGTCAATGGCGGCAGCCTCGATAAATGACTTGGGAATCGCCTGCAATCCGGCCAGAAAAAAAAGAAAATTGTAGGATATCTGACGCCAGGCGGCAGCGATGATCACCAGAACCATTGCCTGACCGCCGTTTAAGGTAAAATTCCAGTCAATCCCGATGGCCCTTAAAAAGAAGGAAATCATGCCGACGGTGGGATTAAACAGAAAGTACCACAAGACCGCCGCCGCCACCGGTGCGACCGCATAGGGCCAGATGATAAATGTTTTGTAAGCAGTGGCCGCACGAATGGCACGATCGGCCATGGCCGCTAAGAACAGGGCTGTCGACATGGCGATGACCGCCACCGAAAAACTAAAAACCATAGTGACCTTAATCGAGTTCAAATAAATAGGATCGGTGAAGATATACATAAAATTTTCTAAGCCCACAAAAACCGTTTTAAGCCCAAAAGGGTCTTCCCGTTGAACCGATTGATAAAGGGCCATGAACGCGGGCCAGATGAAAAAAACCAGCGTTATGATGATTTGCGGCGCAACCAGAATATACGGCAAGACTCTGTTTTTAAAGATGACGCGTTTTTCCATGAAAACCGATGTCCTCTGTAAAAATGGGGCAGGACCCATTTTGCGGTAAAATGGGCCCTGCTTGATGGTTTGGGTTTAGAACTGTGTCTTTGGATGCATGACGCTCACAGTTCTAAGTTCTGCTATTTGTAGGCTTTTTCGAATTGGCGTAATAGCTTATTACCTTTTCCCACCGCGTCGTTCAGGCCCTGCTCAGCGGTTTGCTTTTCGGCAAAAATAGCCTCGAGGGTGTCATACATAATGGCACGCATCTGCACAAAATTGCCGAAACGCAGCCCTTTCGAGTTTTCGGTTGGATTGTTCAGCGTCATCTGTATCAAAGCGGTTTCAGTGCCGGGATTCTTTTCGTAAAACCCCTGTTTCTTGGTCAGGTCATATGCCGCCAAAGTAATTGGCAGGTAGCCGGTGAATTGATGCCAATCCGCCTGAACTTCCGCTTTGGAAATATAATTAAAGAATGAGGCCACACCTTTGTATTCCTCGGCAGAGTGTCCCTGCATGACCCATAGGCTGGCGCCGCCGATGATGGTGTTCTGGGGTGCGCCGGCATCCGGCCAATAAGGCAGCATGCTGGTGCGGAAGGGGAATTTGCAGGTCTTTTTAAATCCGGCGTATCCGGCCGACGACTCCGTATACATGGCGACCTGTCCGGAAGAAAACAGGGCATTGCCTTTATTGCGCCTTCCGCCGTACACAAAGACTTTTTCTTTCTGCCAGTCGGCCAGCTTTTGAATATGTTTGGCATGCAGCGGGCTGTTGAAAACGAACTTTGTATCCATGCCACCAAAGCCGTTGGCTTTGGTCCCGATGGGCACATTATGCCAGGCGCTGAAGTTCTCGACATGGATCCAGGAGATCCAGGCGGTCGAGAACCCACCCGGATAGCCAGCGGCTACCAGTTTTCTTGAGTATTCGGCAACCTCGGGCCAGGTTTTGGGTGGTTTGTCCGGATTCAGACCGGCTTTTTTAAAGGCTTCCAGATTGTAATAAAGAACAGGCGTCGAGCTGTTAAAAGGCATAGACAGCATTTTGCCGTCCGGAGCGGTGTAATAACCGGTCACGGTCGACAGATAGACCTTGGGGTCAAATGGCAGCCCCGATTCCGCCATGACTTCATATACCGGTTTTATGGCACCTTTAGCAGCCATCATGCTCGCTGTACCAACTTCAAATACCTGTAAGATGTGCGGCGGGTTTTTGGAACGGAAGGCGGCAATTCCGGCATTCATAGTGTCGGTATAGTTCCCTTTATAAGTTGCCACCACCTTATACTGACTCTGGCTGGCATTATAATTGGCCACGATTTCCTGGACCTTTTCCCCCAGCCGGCCACCGTGTGCGAACCACCAGTTGATCGTGATCGGTTCTGCCAGAACAGTCGCCGGAAACACCACCAACGTTATCATGGCGCCGATAAAAATCAATTTGCGCAAATTAAGCATATAGTCCTCCTTTCCGAAATGAAAGTTAACGAAGTAGTTGACGATGATGACGGATTAAAATCCTTCCCCCACAGAAGGAAAACAAGTAACGCTTAAAAAACCAGAAAAAAGGAAAGCCCTAATAAACTTGACAATCTTGAATCTCATCCATTGGCTGCGCTAAAGTGACTTGCTTTTTGGCAAACATTCGAAATTCAATTGGATCGCTCGAAAGAAAGCGCGATCGTCATCTAAATCAACATTTATCGGGTTGTGCAGGAAAGTGAGAGTGAATGTCCTGTATGTCTTAGCGATATTACAGTAATTTATAATAAACAGATAATGCAACGCGTAGTCAAGAAAATCCTTTATAGTGGTTGTTAAAAACACGTTTCGATTTGCAAACGTTTTTTTCTACAACCACTTATACCGCAATTCCGTCATTTAGAAAATTATTATGGAAAGCGGTGTAAATAATCGTTTGCCGACCTGATTGAATCTATAGTATGGGTATGAGCGACATCCGAAGAGTGGCCGATCATGTAATCTGCTCAGATAACAGAGAAATGGGCTATTTGGGGCGACTGCTGGAAATGGTATAGGAAAGCAATCAATGAAAGATTTGAAATTCATCGTTTATCGTGCCTTGGCGATCGCAACAATAGGCGGTGGGCTGCTGATAATGGCAGCCTGCCAATCCACATCCAGCGACCTGGCGCCCGCAACCGTTGATACCACCAATAAACAAATTTTTGTGATTGGGCACCGAGGAGCTGCCGGACTCGCACCCGAAAATACATTGACGGCCTTTGCCCGGGCCTGTGAGCTTGGCGTTGATGCGGTCGAAATAGATGTGCTTGTGTCTGCTGATGATGAGGTGGTTGTATACCATGATTTCCGGCTAAAGCCGGAACTGACGCGCAAGCCTGATGGCCTGTGGCTGAATTCGGATTTACCTCCGGCCATTAGGGAGCTGCATCTCGCAGATCTTAAGGCCTATGATGTCGGTCGCTTGAAACCCGGCAGTCGCTATTCCCGGCGCTACCCCGAGCAGCAAGCCGCAGATGGTGAACGCATCCCGACCTTGCGCGAGGTCATCGGGCTGCACAAAAAACAATGTGCCCCGACAGCTCAGCTCTGGATAGAAATCAAAACATCTCCTGAAAAACCGGGTCTGACGCCCACACCCGAAGCCGTTAGCGAGAAGGTGGTCTCGATATTGCGTAGCGAAGGAGTTTCAGATCGGGCCCGCATCCTTTCATTTGACTGGCGTAATCTGGCACATGTGCAAAAAATCGCCCCCAACATCCCAACTGTTTATCTTTCCCTTGAAGGAGTGCGCTTAAACAATATCAAGCCCGGCCAACCCGGTGCCTCCCCTTGGATGGCCGGCCTGGATATCGATGACTTTTACGGATCAATTCCGCGCGCGATTCAGGCAGCCGGTGGACGCTATTGGGCCGCATATTACAAACATCTGACAACCGCGAATATTCAAACAGCCCATCAGCTGCGCCTCCAGGTTTTTGTGTGGACACCCGACAACCCGTCGGATATGAAGCGCCTGATTGAAATGGGCGTCGATGGTATTATTACCAATCGCCCCGATCGCTTGAGAGCCGTTCTGGACGCGTTTTCCTCCAATTGATGGTATACCCAAAGAGCCTTGATTGTTTGAGGGGCGGGGCGTTTTGCATTCAATCTATTGCAAGATGCTCAATCGATAAAATCTCTGATCGCTCAGTTTGAGTCACGTCAAGATCATACACTTCTGCGGGTTGAGATACAGAAAAATCTCCTGGCCTTCCTCCTGAGATAGATGATGGGGTGCCTGCACCCGGATCATGGTGTCATTAACGCTTACAAAAAAGAACAAAAAGTTGCCCAAATAGGCCTTGTGAACAATCTTGCCCTTAAACACATTATCTGCAGCCTGCGGCGGTTCCGTCAGCACGTCCACATCCTCTGGTCGTATCGATGCATACACGCTTGCGCCGGGTGCTGCCGTCGTGCTGTCCGGGGTGGTGCACACCATTTTGTCGCTGAATTTAGTTTTTACCGCAACTGCATTCTGGTTCTCCATAATGTCGATGACCTCACCGGACATAAAATTCATGGTGCCGATAAAATCGGCCACAAACCGATTGCTCGGTTTTTGATAGATTTCCTGGGGATTTCCGATCTGTACCACATTACCCGAATCCATGACGGCAATGCGATCCGAGATCACCATGGCTTCCGCCTGGTCATGGGTAACGTAAACGGCCGTGATGCCCATTCGTCGCACCAGACTTTTGATTTCAAATCTCAATTCTTCACGGAGCTTGGCATCCAGATTACTCAGCGGTTCGTCCAACAGCAATACCTTGGGATTGGTCACCAGTGCCCGCGCAAGGGCCACCCGCTGCTGCTGCCCGCCGCTCAGTTGAGCCGGATATCTGTCTTCCAGACCGGCCAACCCCACCAACTCCAACACCTGCTGGGCCTGTTTCCGCATCTCGGGCTTGGGTATCTTCTGAAGTTTTAAACCGTAAACAATATTGCTGAAAACTTTCATATGCGGCCAAACGGCGTAATTTTGGAACACCATGCCAATGCCCCTTTTTGATGACGGCACAAATCCCTGCGAAAGCATCGGTTGGCCATCGATGATGATATCACCTTCCTCCGGTTTTTCCAATCCGGCAATACAGCGCAGGGTGGTGGTTTTACCGCACCCGCTGGGACCCAACAGCGTCAGCATTTCGCCCTTGTCGATGTCAAGCTCAATCCGATTAACGGCCACCACATCCTTAAAACGCTTGAACAGATTCTGGATCTCGATGAATGCCATTCTATTTTTCTCCTAAAAAAGGTTCCGCGTTCTGGGTTCACCGTTCAGGGTTAGCTCTGAACCTCTGAACCTTTGAACCTTTATTGCTCCCCCGACCCCCAGGCCGCTTTGAGAACGCCACCGCCAATTTTTGATATAATCAACAACAGGATAAAGGTGATCACAATCATCAAAAAAGCCATAGCAGCGGCAATACCAAACTCCATGCCACGGTGCCAGTTTAAAAAGATCCCAATGGGCAGGGTTTCCCACCCGCCGCGATACAGGAATATGGCCGTCGAGATCTCCTGAAAGGCCATGATAAAAAACATCACCACGCCGACGAGGACGCCTTTGAGCAACAACGGTAATGATATATTAAAAAACGTTCTGAGCTTGCTGGCACCCGAAACTTCTGAGGCTTCCTCCAGTGAAGTATCCAGTTGCAGGTAAGACGAATGCGCCATTCGCAAAAAATACGGAAGCCGTCGTGCAAACAGGGCCAGGGGCATGATGATCCAATGGGTCGCCAGCGGGATTCCTTTCCAGAAGGCTAACAGATAGCTGACACCGATGGCGATCCCCGGAAACGCCAGCATCAGTGTAATCACAAAATCGAGCGCATCTCTGCCCGGCACACGGGTCCGCACAATCAAATAGGCGGCAGGAAGCCCGAAGGCAATTCCAAAAATCAGAGCGATGCCGCTAAAAACAAAGGAGTTTTTAATCAAACCCGGACTTTCCAGCAGGATGAGTCTGAAATTTTCAAGCGTCCAATAGGTGGGAAAGGCCTCAAACACCCATCTCCGGGAAAAGGCAGCCAGCCCCAAAACGATGGGAATCAGTAAAACGAGGATGGCAATCAAAACCATGTATACATAGGCGCCCGTTTTCATCAATGGACTCGGCTCTATGATTCGGCCTTCAGAGGTGGTCCCTTTGGACAGGCCGGTATACTTTCGGCGCTCAACCCACCAGCGCGCCAGCAAAAAGAGGCTGATGCAAATAACAGCTGAAACAACCACCGCCACAATGCCCATATATTTGCGGTGCACATCGGTAAAGTGATAGGCGATGTTGATATAAGAAACCGAGGGCAAATAGTCCACCTGCCCCAGAATCAGCGGTGTCAACCAGTCGGTAAAGGGCCACAGAAACACGAGCACCGCGCCGGCCATATAGCTGGGCGTGCACAGCGGCAAGGTGATGGTAAAAAAACGCCGCACACCGCTGGCACCTTCAACTTCCGCAGCTTCCTCAAAAGAGGGATCGATATTGGTAAAACCCGCAGAAAGGCCCAAAACGATAAAGGGCAGCATGTGCAAAGCCTGAATGAACACCAATCCGTGGCGCCCGTAAATGAAATTGATGGGCTCATCGATCAGCCCGAAATCCATAAGGAGCAGATTCAGGGTCCCATATTTACCAAAAAAGATAATAAAGGCAAACACCCCGGCAAAAGCCGGTAAGACAATCGGCAAAAGGATCAGGGCGGTGAAAATGGTTTTGCCCCGATGGCGGTAGCGCGCCAGGATATAAGCCAGGGGCACGCCGAACACAGTGGTGGTCACCAGCAGCAGCGTGCTCAGCAACAGGGTATTGCCAAAGGTTTTAAGGTAGTACGTGTCTTTGAAGAATTCGATATAGTTGTTGATGCCCCAACCGCCAGTGGCAGATATTTTAAAACTTTCCACCACCAGATACGACAGCGGGTAAAGCACGAAAAAGGCGATGATCATCCACAGGACTGCTGCCAGAGAGATGTTGCCGCGCGACATCTCACCTCCTTTCCCACCTGCTCAACGGCAAAAGGACAAGCGATGGCCCACCCTGTTCGATCTCCGCCAAGAACGGCAGAGCAACGAATGACAGGGCGGGCCTGTGCATCAAGCTTGGATCATTATGGGTTGCGTCACAAACGATCGCTACTTATGGCGTCTTTGCAGTGCAATAATAATGGCGACCACCGAAACCCCGAGGGCCAATGCCAGCAATAAGAGAATCTTAAATGGTATCTCCGGCTCAGCCGCAGCAGCGGGAGCTGGTGTGGCAGCAGGGGCCGCAGCGGCAACTACAGCTGCGGAGACCGCACGGGCTTCGGTTGCGGCCAGTCTGGCATCCGCGTATGCACCGTCTACCTCGAAGAGCTTGCGGGCTTCCTTAATTTTGGCCTCAGCTTGGGCCACATCTTTTTGCTTGGCCTTGGCCGCCTCAATTTCACCCTCAACTTCCTCGATCAAAAACAGACTGTTTTTGAGCTCGCTCCATTTGCGATAGATTTCCATCTCGTATTTCTTATTGACTTCGTCCCAGCGCTTGGTTGCCAGGTCCAGGTCATATTCGATGAAATCGACCTGCAAGTCCCAAAACGAGTCCACCCCCAGGGCCTTTTTGGCATGGGTGGCCATTTCGACACCTTCTTTTTCCCACTCAGAGAATTTAATATCGGTGCGGGCTGCAAAGTAACGGCCCTCCAGCACGTATTTCTGGCCTTCCATACTAAACAGCCAGTCCAGAAAAATTTTGCCGACCTCCTCGTTGGGCGCTCCCTTGAGCAACGCCACGGCCTCAGGAACCAGGATGGTTTTTTCAGGGAGTAAATCTTTTACCGGAAAACCGTCTTTGCGTGCCGCCATGGCGTTCATTTGCGGCTGCGCAATCCCCATGGGAACTTCACCACGAGCCGTCAATTGGGTAGTATCGGTGCTGCCGGTGGAAAAACGCGACAGCTGCGCGGCCAGCAATCTGAGATAACGCCAGGCCTCCTCTTCTCCAAACGCCTGCAGCAGAATCTCAATGGTTTCATGCATCGTACCGGATGCGTATGGCAGGGTGTGTACGACATTGCCCCGGTAGATGGGGTTGAGTAGATCGTGCCAGGTTTTGGGCGGCGGCAGCCTCAGCTTCTTCAAAACCTTTTCGTTGTATAGGTTGGTGACAATCCAGGGGGCAAAGCAGGTCCAATAATCTTCTGCATCCTTGACCTTCATACCGTGCCAGTCGGCGGGAACCTTATCCCAATCCTTGGGCCGGTACGGGACGATCAGGCCCTCTTGCTTTAACACCTCATGCGCCGGGGCACCGGCACCCAGGAAAATATCGGCATCCGGCTTGCCGGCCCACGCTCTGACCTTGTCCACGCAGACCGGCCATCCGCCCGGTCGAACAAATGTGATCTCCACGTCTTTGCCATAGGTCTTTTTATAGTATTCTTTGAAACCCTTGTTCAGACTGGCGGATAATTCCTTGTAAACCGGGCCGACCCATCCGATTTTGTCCGCCGCCTGTGCCTGCCTTGCAAGCGTCGGTACAAGCAGCACCCCCACAACAAAAACGGTTAAGATGGCTGCAGCCAGAATCTTTTTTCTCATCTTGTCCTCCTTTCTGCGGTTTTGTTGATATGTGTAGAATTCAAAATAGCGCAAGATTCCAATAATCGGAAATTGTTAATTGTGTATGAGCATTGAAAAATCGTTTTGCCTAAACATGTGTTGCTTGGTTGCACGCACTCTTTTATGTGGTTGGAAGCTGAAATTAAAATGGAGGAAATGCTGGGATCAGTAGGTAAATAATGAAAATGCAGGGTCGAGTCAAGAGCCAAATATGAGACCAGCGCCATAAAGAGTGCAAGCAGCAGATGGCGCTTATTTGGCCAGAATTTATATTGATCGGGCAAGAAAATGAGTCGCGGGTGTTGCCGGAGGGAATGCTGACTGTAACATCATGAATTTATTTCAATTTCAAACGGGAAATATCGGTTTTGCCCCTTCTGAATGATTAATTAGGACTTGCGCAATAATTCCAATGAGTTAAATTAGAAATTTATTGCGATGTCGTCCTTTACATAAATGACGGCGTCCTTATTTTAAAAAAATCCAAAAGCAAGTTGAGAGGAACGAGATGGATCAGGCCAATTTTCATATTGTTCATTGTGCGAATTGCGGGGCGGCCAACCGCATCCCGGCCGACAAAACCGGAGCAGCGGCCAAATGCGGTAAATGCCATACGGCCCTGCCGACTGAACAAAAAAAGACCGCGGCGGGCGAATCCACTAAGATGCGCTGCACGGAATGCGGAACCAAAAATAAAGTCCCGGCCGATAAATTGGATGCCGGCGCCAAATGCGGCAAGTGCGGCGCTGCGCTAAAAACTGAAGCGCTGAATGAGCCCCAGCCGGTGATGATTACCGACAGCAATTTTGAGGACAAAGTGATAAAATCGCCACTGCCGGTGCTGCTGTTTGCCTGGGCGCCCTGGTGCCCGACATGCGGGGCCGTCACACCCATCATCGATGAATTTGCAGCCCAGTCCAAAGGAAAGGTTCGGGTGGGTAAAGTCAACATTGACGCCAACCCCGGGCTGGCAAATAATTACAGCATTATGAGTGTGCCTTTTTTGTTTATATTTGATAATGGTCAGATGAAAGAAAGCATGCCCGGCGGGTTGCAGAAGCATGAGCTGATGATGAAACTAGCTCCGTATATCTAAAGAGAAATTACTTTTAACATAAATTTCGTGCTTTAAATTTTTCGTGTTTTCGTGAGTAATAGAAATTTAAATGAAATCGGCAAATAAACATAAGCAGATCGCAGATAAGATCATTGATCTTTTGCAGGATGGGTTGAGGATTAACGCGGATACGCAGCATTATATCGATTCAACCTTCTCACATCCGACCGTCAAAGAACTTGACGTGCTGCTGCAGGATGAGTCCAGCTGCGAAAGCGATTCTTTGATGGCGCTGCTCTTTTACCCGGATGAATCCGTGCAGCTGGAATTGGAAAACCTATTGGAGTACGTTCAGCTTCAAAAAGAGGATGAACGCGCAATCCGGGCGCAGGTCTGCAGCCAACCGTTTCAAGCCCGTTTTCGCTTTGGTGACGAGCGGGGTGCCCTGACATTGGCCGTTACCCCAGCCAATGTCGACGCATTTTTAGAACGCCTCAATCTCACACGGTTGCTGGATCCAAAAATCAGTGCAGCGATTGGGCAGCATGTACAGCCCACTCTTCAAGCCCGCTGCAAAGTCAAACTTCGCAACGCCAAACCGATTAAGTTGGCTGATAAAATCTCGTTTTTGGAATCGTTTTTTGAAAAAATGATACTGGAGGATGATGCATTTTTTGAGTATCTTGATTTTATTCTAAGCTTTCTGGGTGACCTTAATAATGAATCAGATATTTTTAAAACACTGATGACCTATAAGAAAATTTATTTTCATGGCTTGCAAAAAGCGGCTAAACTCGACAAGCAGCTGACAAAACACAATGTGGAAACGCTTTTGCTCAGCGGGACCCGGCTGGCCTTCATGGATAAAGCCGATGCTCGCAAAAAGATCCAGATGATTGATCGAATCAGCCTGGCGGTTTTTGGTAAAACCGACTTTTTTGATTTGATGCCCGCTGACAGCCAGTCGATTCATCTTGAGGGCCCAGGGGATATCGACCGGTTAATCAAGGAATTCAATTAGAGGAAGTGTTATGAAATTGACGATTAAAATTTTCTTGCCCTTTACAATGATCATGCTGGCATTCCTGTTGCTATTACTTTCAGGTGGGCAAATGCATCTTAAAGCCGAAGCCGTCGACAGCAACCTTACGGTAGACCAGATTCTGCAACAGGTCGAAAACAAATACGCCAATTCAAAATTCAGTGCCGATTTCATTCAAAAATCCACCATTAAGGCCATGGACATTACAGATCTGGCCAACGGCAGGGTGTATATCAAATACCCGGGGATGATGCGCTGGGAATACGAAATACCGGATAAACAAATCATTATCACCGATGCGGATAAGTTGTGGATCTATCGACCCGCCGACAATCAGGTCATGACCGGCAAAGCCCCCACCTTTTTTAGCGATGGCAAAGGCGCCAGTTTTCTGTCGGACATTCGTCTGATCCGGCAAAAATTCGATATCTCCCTGGAACAGGCTCCCCCGGAGGAACGAGACCTGTTTTACCATCTAAAACTGATACCGCGTGAGAAAACCCTCGATATCTCTGAAATTCGACTGTTGGTTTCCAGAAAAACCTTTAACGTGCTGCAGGTGATGACACTCAATTTTTATGGTGACGAGACCCGTATCGACCTGCTGAATTTTATTTTCGAAGGCCATCTGGATGATTCGCTGTTCAGCTTTGAAATTCCTAAGGGGGTGGATGTACTCCAGATCGATGAATAAGGTCGGTTAGCCGGTTGGCCAGTTGTGCCGGTTTAGCCCGTCAAAATACATAGAGATCTGATATAATTTCTTCCGGCTAACGGGCTCAACGGGCTCAACTTCTTTTAGGGGTGAGCATTATGAATTGAATCGCAACACAGCCCTCGGACAAAACATGGCGTTTTACAAAGAATTGACGATTTCTTCAGGGATATCTGCGTTGGTATACACCTTCTGGACATCGTCACAGTCATCTAAGGCTTCCATAAGCTTGACCATCTGCTCGGCCTCCTTGCCTTTTAAGTCGGTGGTGGATTGCGGCAGCATGGTTACTTCAGCAACCAGATAAGGAATAGATGCACTGTCAATAGCGGATTTAACGGTCTCAAAATCTTCTGGTGCTGTGATGACCTCAAAGTTACTATCGTCTTCACGAATGTCCTCGGCCCCAGCGTCCAAGGCGGCTTCCATCAAAGCTTCTTCATCCACGGCTTTATTTTCAACTGCGATATAACCCTTTTTATCGAACATCCAGGCCACACATCCGCTCTCACCCATATTGCCGCCGGCTTTGCTGAAGATATGACGGATATCGGCCACAGTTCGATTCTTATTGTCAGTCAGAGATTCAATCAGAACAGCCGCTCCTCCCGGGCCGTAACCTTCATAAATACTTTCTTCATAATTGACACCCTCTAATTCGCCGGTGCCCTTTTTGATGGCGCGCTCGATATTGTCCTTGGGCATGTTTTCGCTTTTAGCGGCCTGAATGGCCGTTCTAAGACGGGGATTGGCGTCCAGATCTCCGCCACCCATACGGGCGGCTACCGTAATTTCTTTGATCAACTTGGTAAAAATTTTTCCCCGTTTGGCATCCGTAGCAGCCTTTTTATGTTTGATGCTTGACCATTTGCTATGACCCGACATAGTTCCTCCTATAATTGACAAGCCAAAGCGCATCGGCACATAATTCAGTGGTGCCTGTGCTTATCCCCAATACCATCAATGCGAGGCGCGCCTGATTTTATCTTCATCTTCATTTTCAATCTTAGTATAGTATCCCCTGTAACCGATACCCAAGACGTAAATTTCCCTGCTTTCCTTGCGACTGCTATGAGGTTTGAAAATCCGATGATTGCGAAATCGTTCCTTAACGGATTCCAAAAATTCATTAAAATCTTCACCTTGGAAAATCTTGCAGACAAATGATCCGCCCGGTTTCAAGGCGAATTCGGTGATGTTCAGAGCAGCCTGACATAACTGAAACGACCGGGTGGCATCCAGCATTTTAGTGCCGGTGGTCGACGGTGCCATATCGCTTAGGATGACATCAAATTCGTTTATCAAATCCTGCTCATCCAGCCATTCCCAATCAATTTCCAAAACATCCATCACAAGGGTTTCGACATGCAAAGGCATTTTATGGGTAACCTCTTGGAGATCGAGTCCCAGCACCTTGCCCTGTTTGCCAATCAATTTGGCCGCATACAGTGACCATGAGCCCGGCGCGCATCCCAAATCGAGAATCCGGTCGCCTTTTTTGATAAGTCTATATTTTTTTTGGATTTCCTTTAATTTGTATACTGATCTGGCAGGATAATCTTCTTCTTTGGCCCGCTGCGAGTAGTCATCACTCCAATTCTGCATGTGTTTTGTTCCTCACTTCCTTGTTTCGATTTGCGGGTTAATTATCGGGAAAACATATTTTTTCAATCAGCCCTTTTTAAAAATTGAGTTGTTCGCCTTTTAAACGTTCATAAATTCTACCACGACGTTCACAAAGAACACGAAGTGAGAAAAATATTACGCTTATCTTCGGGTTCCTTCGTGCTCTTCGTAGAAAAAATCGCATATCAAAAAAGCATTTCCGCTGCTTCAGAAACCGTCTTTATCCCGCTCACTGTGATCCCGTCCATATGCCGTATTCGCTTCATGTTACCGTCCGGCACCAGACAGCGCTTAAATCCCATTTTTTTGGCCTCGGCCACCCGGGTATCGATCTGACCAACGGCTCGGACTTCACCGGTAAGACCCACCTCACCCAGCACCACCGTTGCACCTGAAATCGGTTTGTCCAAAAAGCTGGAAGCAATTGCTGATACAATCGCCATATCCACCGCTGGCTCGACCACCTTGACCCCGCCGGCTACATTCATAAAAATATCATATCCCATCAGATGCATGCCAAGCTGTTTTTCCATGACCGCAGCCAATAAGGCCACTCGATTGGGATCCAGCCCCAAGATGGTACGCCGCGGCGTGCCAAAGCTGGTGCTGCTGGCCAACGCCTGCAGTTCTACCAGTATCGGTCGCGTGCCTTCCAGGCTGGCGGTGACGGCAGATCCCGGCGCATTTGCCGGTCGTTCCGATAAAAAAACCGCCGATGGATTGGCTACCTCGTCCAGGCCCTGATCTCTCATTTCAAAGACACCGATTTCGTTGGTAGAACCAAATCGGTTTTTAACAGCCCGCAGGATGCGAAAAATATGATTGCGGTCCCCTTCAAAATACAAAACCGTATCCACCATATGTTCAAGAAGTTTGGGGCCGGCAATGGCGCCGTCTTTGGTCACATGGCCTACCAAAAAAACGGGAATACCGGTTTTTTTGGCCATTAGCATCAATCGTACCGCTGACTCCCGCACCTGGCTGACACTTCCTGGCGCTGACGTAAGTTCAGCATTGTACATGGTTTGAATCGAATCAATAACCACAACCTGCGGCGGCTCGGACGTTATGTTGGCCAGAATCAAATCCATATCGACCTCGGAAACGACCAGGAGCCCGGGTGACACCGTTCCTAAACGCTGGCTGCGCAAGCGTATCTGCTGCTGAGATTCCTCACCGGATACATACAGCACCTTAAGGCCCTGGTTGGCCAGCCCGTATAGCGCCTGCAGCATCAGGGTTGATTTGCCGATGCCGGGATCGCCACCGACCAAAATCAACGTTCCCGGCACCAAACCGCCGCCCAGGGTACGGTCGAGTTCCTGCATACGGGTCAACAGGCGGTTTTCCTTTTCCAGTTCAATCGAATCGATGGCCACAGGTTCCAGCTGAAGATTTGACCGCGAGCGTTTGACATCGTGCAGGGTCGCGGCTGTAGGGCGTTCCTCTATGATGGAGTCCCAGGTGCCGCAATCCGGACATTTGCCCATCCACTTAGGGGTCTGGTAACCGCAAGTCTGGCAGCAGTAGATGATTTTGGCGCTTTTTTTCACAATAGAAAAATACCACTAATTGTGATATATTTGATGAATCTATTGAACCCGTCTCAAAAATAGGTGATAAGGTCCAAGAGTCCGCCTCCAGCGGATTAGATGCATTTTTGAGATGGGATATAAATAACATGGGATCCCTTTGCAATCAAGCGGTGATATCCGTTGGAAGGGATATAAATTTCATTCTTTGGAGGTTTCAGCGGTGTTTTATAGGATACGAAATGGTTTTATGAGGAACCCAAAATGGATCGTTCTGACAGCCGGTCTGCTGGTCGCCGGCGCTATTTTTCTCACTACTAGCGGGGCGGCCGTCGAAACCCAAACGCAGCCGTTTATGTCCGTTCAAAAGCGATTGATCGCTGATGGCTTTGAGCCGCTGAAAATCAAGCAGCTTTACAGCAGAACACAGGTGTCCTTCGAAGCCGATGGTGTCATCCTGCTGTTTACCTATAAAGAAGCGCAGGTCAATTATGGCCAATTTACCAATAAGTGGTCCATTCGCAAAGCCAATCAATACCTTCAGGAAAATAATGCTGATCTGACGCGTATCGAAAAAGAATACGGAGTGGATAAAAAGGTGATTACCGCGATTTTGCTGGTTGAGACTGGGCTGGGCGCTTCGGTGGGCACCCGCTCAGCCTTAAATACACTTTCCACCATGGCGGCGTTGAAGGACCCGATAGTGCGAAACAAGTTGTGGGATTTGATCCCGGAGTCAAAAAAAATATCACGAAAAAAGTATGAACAAAAAGCCTCCTCAAGATCCAATTGGGCTTATAAAGAGCTCAAAGCCTTTTTAGAATATACCAGTCGGGAGGGATTTGATCCGGTCTCCATTCCGGGCTCGTTTGCCGGTGCAGTGGGCATTGCCCAGTTTATGCCCACCAGCATTTTAGCTTACGGTAAAGACGGTAACGAGGACGGTATGGTCGATATGCTCAACCACGCTGACTCGATGGCCAGCATCGCCAACTTTCTCAAAAGCCACGGCTGGCGTCCCAAGCAAAGCCGCAAAAAAGCCGAAAAAATTATCTATCATTACAACCACAGCAAATACTACGTAAATACCATATTAAAAATTTCCGGCAAATTAAAAGCTTAATAAATTGATGTTGCATGAGAAAATAGCATGAGTCTGAAACTGCTCGGCATATTTTTGGCTCTCTGTATCCCCTTTTTTATTGCCACCGTATGGGCCATCGTCGATGTTGCCCAAAAAGATTTTGGCACCACCGGCAAAAAGGCACAGTGGTGGATCATCGCTTCGGTACCGTTTATCGGATTCATTATTTATTTGATATTCGGATTTCGCAAGGGCAAAAAACAGGCGTCCGGCGTTTGATGGGCCGGCGTCCGTAAATAACGTTTGACAAAATAATACTTATTTTAATATTTTAAGCTAAACTAAGGGTCCCATCGTCTAGTGGTTAGGACGCCGGCCTCTCACGCCGGTAACGGGGGTTCGAATCCCCCTGGGATCACCAAAAATATCAAGAGGTTGCTATTTATTTGCGGCCTCTTTTTTTATTTTTTGGCATCCAGGGTGCGTATAGGGTGCAAGCAGGTGCAAAAAAAATGGCCCTATATTGCCAGTTTATTCTTATCCGAAGTCTTTTTTGGGTCCTTAAAATATGAATCATCCAGTTCGTCAACCTCTGACTTTTTCTTGCCTGGCATCCAATGATAATATATCTTCATTGTAAAGGTTTCTGAAAAGTGCCCAAGCTGGTTTGATACGTCTGCAATGTTGTCATTCTTTGAAATCCTTATAGTGGCATATGTATGACGAAGATCGTGAATTCTTATTTTTCTGAGTTTAGCCATTTTCAGTGCTTTCCAAAACACCCGCTTCCGCCAGTTGTTTAATGCGATAAAGCCGCCTTTTGTATCTGTAAACACATATTTTGGATTATCCCCAAGGCCCAACTTCATACCCTTTGCTTTGGATCTTGTAAGATGTTTCATGAGGGCCTCAGTAAGCTGTAGACTCATGTCAACACGGCGGCTCCTCTTTCCTTTAAGGGTCGTTATTTTTCCCCGTGAAAGCGATCTTTGCAGATTGATAAATCGGCTGTTAAAATCAATGTCCCCCCATTGCAGTCCCAAAGCTTCGCCGATTCGTACACCAGTTCTCGCCAGCAAAAGAAACAATGGGTAGTGCTCTGGGAAGTGCTCATTAACAGCATTTAATAACACTCTTAACTCTTCCCTTGTTAAAGGATCGGGATCACCTTTTTTCTCATTACCTTCTGCTACTTTGCGAGCTTCCACGGCATCGGTTATCTTTTTCATAAACTGCCTACCCAGATTCAGGGCTGCGTTTTCAGAAATCGCCTTATCATCTATCGCGATTCCTAACACACCAGAAATGACATTTTTCATATGGGTTACTGTGCTTGCTGCATAACCAGCATTGACTTTGGTGAAAAGAAAATCCTTTATTTTGCCTTCTGTCACATCATTGGCCTTTATAGTCCCAAATACCGGTAATACGTGTTTATCCAAAATAGCTTAATAATCGCTTGCGGTAGATTCCTTGCATGTGGCTGGTACCGTGTTGTTAATCCAGGAGTCAGCGTAACACTTGAATGAGCGCACTTGCTTATCATCTTTAAATCCAAACTTGCCGAGCTGCAACTTAGCTCGAATCTCACTGGCTACTTTTTCAGCAGCTTGCTTATCACCCACCTTTCTCGAAGTCCTTTTTCCGTTATGTGATATGAATACCCACCAAGGCTTTCCCCTGCCTTTGGTCTTTTGTCTAACTGTTACGCCCATGATCCCCCCCTTTTTTATCCTGTAATTATTACAATATCATCAATAATTATTAATCTTGATTTGTAAGTATCTAACCATGTATCGATGGTTATCGATTCATCATACTCATTTTTCCACTCTGCTGGTGGTACTAAATCCTCTGATTCAAAGTGATCAATCCATTCTGGCTCGACAAATATCTGATCGTTGGTTTTTATTTCATAAAAAAATCTGTTTAAGTCGTATCTTACTTTTCTTAACCAAACCGTTTTCCCAAGATATGGAAGAACAAGCTCGTTCGGTGATGGTATCCATAGTCGATCTTTCGGCGGATTACCCCAATATTTTGCATCAGGACACACCTTTTCCATCTGTTTCTGAGTTTTGATTTTTGCCTTGATATATTTATAGTTTTTGCTCATAGACTTTGTCTCCATATCTGCCTAAATAAAAAACCCAGCCGCTAAATGCAGCAGGGTTTCTTGGCATTTTAGCAACGTTGTTTTTATGGTGGGCGTGCAAGCAGCCTCAAATCTACCCACTTGATCTAATCTTCAATTTTTATACGCTCAGATGGCGGAGATCTTGTTTTAAAACAAAAAAACCTCCCGAAGGGAGGCTTAAACTTTACGTTTCTCATGTCGCCTCATGGATCCCATACGGGCTGGCATTGGCACCTTATCGTAGACAGGTTGCCGGGCGATCAATGGGCCAGATCCCTCACGCCGCTCATCATGATTTTATAATAAAAATTATATCAAAGAATCATGTATTTGTCAATTGACTCATCTATATAAATAGTTGTATATATTTGACATATTGATTGGTTATATGGTTTTCAACCCGCTTTTATTACCTTTAAGTCTGCAAGTTAAAGCTTTCATATAGAAATCTTCAATTTCTCTAATTTTCGGATAGAGGCACGAAATCTAAAATTTTGTCCTTTGCAAAATAGTGAAGATTTGCTTATGCAATATACAGAAGAATGTTTCGCAAACTATGGCAATTACTTTACGTATCGGATTCAAGTCCTGATTTTAGTAACAACATTTGCATTAATAAATTCAACTCTTAATTTATCGGAACAGTACATAAATTTTGGGTAAATAGGCAAAATCAAAAAGCTAATCATCGAACTGGATTAAAAAGAGTGACTGAAGAAAAAAGTGAACCAGCAAAAAACCCGTCTAAGAAATTCCGGTTGAGTTCATCCGGAAAAATTTATCTTGGCCTCTTTCTTGGCGCAGCATGCGGTCTTTTTTTCGGCGAAATGGTGAGCTGGCTTCAGGTTGTCGGCGATATTTTCATCAAACTCCTACAGATCACGGTGATCCCCTACATTTCATTGTCCTTGATTACGGGGATCGGTGGATTGAATTACAAGGAAGTCATGGCGCACGCCGTCAAAGGCGGAGGTATCTTCCTTTTAATTTCGGCCATCACCCTTGTCATCGTCATGCTGATACCGCTTTCCTTTCCTGAATGGCCCTCGGCTTCGTTTTTCAGCACCCAACAGGTTGAAGAGCCGCCAACGATAGACTTCCTGCGGCTGTTTATCCCGTCTAACCCCTTTCATGCTTATGCTTTTGCCCTTGTACCGGCGATTGTAGTTTTCAGTATCCTGGCCGGCATCGCTCTCATCGGAATCCCTAATAACGCAGCCCTGCTTGAACCGCTCAAGGTGTTCCATACGGCAATGATGAAAATCACAGGTATCGTTGGCAAGCTGGCACCTATAGGGGTATTCGCACTCATTGCCAGTGCCGCCGGAACGTTCGTAATCGAAGACCTGACGCGTTTGCAGGTTTACATTATCGTTTATGCTCTGATTGCGCTGGTTCTCAGCCTGCTGATCCTGCCGGGCATCATCACGGTCTTTACACCGTTTAAATATAAACACATCCGCAAAGCGCTACGCACCCCTATGATCACAGCCTTTGCCACGGGCAGTTCGCTCATTGTTCTGCCAATGCTGATCCAACAGTGCAAGCAGCTCATCGCCGATTATTCACTCCGGGCGGTCTTGGACCAGGACGAAGCCGACGCTTCGGTCGAAGTCCTAATCCCATCCTTCTACACCTTTCCGAGCCCTGCAGGGTTGCTCTCAATCGCATTCGTCCTTTTCGCCGGGTGGTATATCGGATCGGATGTTTCAGTGGCTGACTATCCTCTCTTAGTCCTGGTTGGTGTTCCCAGCCTGTTTGGCGGCACCCTATTGACGATTCCGTCTCTTTTGGATCTATTAAGGCTCCCAAATGATTTATTCCAGGTATTTGTATCGATCGATGTGATTATCGTGCGCTTCGGGACATTAATAGCGGCTATGCACTACGCCACTATCGCACTGATCGGGACCATGGCCTTGGTCGGCCATATTCGGCTGCGTTGGTTTCGTCTGCTAAGGGTCGCCTTCATCGGTACAGCCCTGATCGTGCCGATTCTATTTGGAGTGCGCACATTCTACAGTACCGTGGTCGTTGCTCCCTATACGATGGCGGACATGCTGAAAAGCCTGAATTTCCTCGGCACCCCGCAGCCAGCCAAGCTTTACGCGGAAGTGCCGGAAGAACTCATGCTTGCCGGCGAAGAACCGGCCAGCCTTGCGCAGATCGAGAACCGCGGTGTCTTGCGAGTTTGCTACCAACCCGACGAGTATCCTTCGGCATTCGTCAACAACACGGACCCTATGCAACTTGTCGGTTTTGATGTCGAGATGGCACACGGATTTGCCGAAATGCTACAGTTGCCGTTAGAGTTCCTGCCAGCAGAAACGGAAGGCGCTGCGATAACGCTCCTCAATCGCGGTGTCTGCGATGTCTACATGCGCACCCTGCCGGTCAATCCGCGCCGATCCCAGGAATTTGGGTTGACGTCACCCGTCTACCGGTCTTCGCTGGGACTGATCGTGCGGGATTATCGGCGCCACGAATTCTATAGATGGGAAGATTTCAACAAACATGGTGATTCACTTCGACTGGGCGTTGAAGATACGCCGGGATACGTGGAGCGCCTCAGCCTATTTACCGGCGCCACCATCGTTCCGATCCAAGATATGGAACAGAAGTTAAGGTTGCTCGAATCCGGTGCGGAGGACATCGATGCGATAGCCGACATGGCCGAGGAAGGTGCAGCGCTGACCATCCTCTACCCCAACTTTAGTACTGTGGTCCCAAGGCCACCCGTCTTTTTGCCTGTGTCGTATGCTGTAGCCCGTGGCAACAGTGATTTGTTGCTTGCCCTCAACAGCTGGCTTCTAATGAAAAAGGAGGAGGGCGTCATTGAAGCACTTTACAGGCACTGGATGTTGGGAGGGGCGGCAAAAGCAGAAAAATTACCGCGCTGGTCAGTGATCCGGAACGCACTGGGTTGGGTGGAATAGACAGCCACGGCTTGTTTCACGAGTTTGCATTAACCAATTTTGTCCACGGTATTGTCCATTCGACCCTTTTTCTTGCGTACATCGTCATGGTGTTTGATTAGTCCCGTATGAGTCAAGAAATCGCCAAGGCTGTAGGTCAATATTTGAAATGCACCTATTTCCATTTTTACGAATTATCCATGACTTTGAATAAGGATATATGCTATAGGTGGCGATTTCCAGATCCTTATAATCACTTGTTCGTCTGTATAAAGAGGTATCAATGAATGATCTTATCGCAACATTCATCTTCTTTTTTGCTGTGATCGACCCTATTGGAACGGTTCCGGTGTTTATTGCCGTCACCAGCCGATATGAAGATAAAATCAAAAGACAAATTGCAGTTAAAGCGACACTTATATCTGCGATTGTGCTCTTATTTTTCGTTATCGGAGGAGAGATTGTCCTCACGGCCATAGACATACCGCTTTCCGCGTTCCAGATAGCCGGGGGAATCGTACTATTCCTGTTTGCACTCACCATGATTTTTGGAGAAAGCAAACCAGAAGAAGAAGTCAAGATGATTAAAAGCGGAAAAGAAACGGCAATCTTTCCACTCGCTGTTCCTTCTATTGCAAGTCCGGGCGCGATGCTGGCGGCTGTATTGCTGACCGAAAATAATCGGTACAACCTTTTAGAACAGGCGCAAACCACCGTGATTATGCTCTCTGTGTTACTGGTCGTGTTGGTTTTTATGCTCGCAGCGAGTTGGGTTCATCGCTTAATTGGAAACAGTGGGGCGAGCATTATCAGCCGAGTAATGGGGTTGATCCTTGCATCCGTCGCAGTCACAAGCGTTTTGGCTGGAATTAAAGAATATTTTGCACTTTGAAAACTTCTGTGGACAACTTTCTTTGTCTAAAATAATTACAGCACATGTTATTTGTTGATACCAACAAAGTACAAGTATCAAAAGGCCAAAATTTCTGCGATATTCAATTTAAATCAGGTGTGACAATCTTCTAATCCAGTTTCTTCCCAAATTATATATTAATTAGACTGCGAAACCCACACTTTGCCTGAATTGTGGATTG